>NZ_JBEXLR010000105.1:0-22066 GCF_040610095.1 Micromonospora sp. NPDC004540 | reverse complement strand
GAAGCGGGATTCTGGGGTCTGCGGGCCGGATCCGCGTTGCTGATCGGGGCGGTCGCCGGGTTCGCCGCGCGGGTGCCCGCCGGCGCGCGCCGGCTCAGCCGGCGGGGACCGGCTCCGGCAGCGGCTCGCCGGTCTCCAGCAGGCTCTTGAGGCTGGCCAGCAGCTCCGGCCAGCCGCCGCTGCCGTCGAGCTGCCCGCTGACCGCCCGGTGCATCTCGCTGCCGGGGGAGAAGTCGTCGTGGGTGACGGTCAGCCGGACCGTCTGGCCGTGCGGGGTGAGGTCGAAGGTGACCTTCGAGCGGCGCTCGCCGAGCCGGGCGGCGAGTTCCTCGTCGGACCAGCCGAAGTGCGCGGCGTGCTCGGGCTGGAAGCCGTGCCAGGTGTACGCCAGCCGCCGGTGGGGCTGCGCCTCCAGCACCCGCTGGCCGAGGTCCTTCGGTTCGGCGTCGGGGGAATCCTGCCAGAGCAGGGGCGAGCCGGCCCGCCAGTCGGAGACGAGGGTGACGCCGCCCCAGTAGCGGCGGGTGAACTCGGGCGCGATGAGCGCCGTCCAGAGCCGCTCCGGGGTGGTGCGGATGTAGGTGGTGTAGACGAACGTCGGGCTCTCCACGGGCTGCCCCTCCAATGCTGTCTGCAGGTCGGCGAGGGCCTGCGCCCGGGCCCGGTCGTACCGGCCGATCCACCGGTCGGCGACGGCGTTGATGGGGGCGGCGTTGAGGTGGTGCAGCTTCTCCCGCCCGCGTCGCGTGGTGGTCACCAGCCCGGCCGCTTCCAGCACCGCGAGGTGCTTGCTCACCGACTGTCGGGTCATGTCGAGCCCGGCGCACAGCTCGCGCAGGCTCTGTCCGTTGCGGACGTTGAGGCGGTCGAGCAGCCGGCGGCGGCTGGCGTCGGCCAGCGCCCGGAACACGTCGTCCACCGCTCGTCCTCTCCGCACAGGCAACCGGGTGGTTGCCTATCCCGATATTAGGCAACCTCTGGGCTGCCTGTCCAGCTGACCCACATCGCCGGGGGAGCTAGCCTCCTAGGACGCCTTGGAGGGTGTGTGGGTCCACACCCGCCGGGCACGGCGGAGTGGACCTTGCGGAGGAGAGCTGCGGCTAGGGGAGGAGGCCGGCGCGGCGGGCGGCGACCACGACCTCCAGCCGGGTGTGCGCGCCGAGCTTGCGCATGGCCGAGCGCAGGTAGCTCTTCACCGTCTCCGGGCGTAGCCCGAGCTGCCCGGCCACGTCGGCGTTGGTGCAGCCCAGCGCGACGCAGGCCAGCACGTCGGTCTCCCGGGGCGACAGGCCCGGCGCGGCCGGCGGCCCCGGGCGGCGTACCGCGCCGGCGAGCCGGTCGGCGACGGCGTCGAGGCGGTCGCGCAGTTCGGGGTCGGCGATCCGGCCCAGCAGGCCGCGCAGCTCGGCGTGCGCCTGGCGGACCTGCTCCCACTCGGGCCCGGTCGGGTCCGGGCGGGACGGCACGGCCGGCAGGGCGGCCAGCGCCGCCCGGGCGGCGTCCCGGTCGGCGAGGCGACGTTCCAGGTCCCGTCCGGCGTCGACGGCGGCGGCGACCAGGCGGTCGCCCAGGGGCAGGCGCTGGCGTACCGCGCCGTAGAGGACCGCGCGGACCTCGCGGCGCACCACCACGGGCACGGCGACCACCGAGCGCAGCCCCTCGGCGGAGACCGGGGCGTCGTACTCGTGGCTGATCGAGCGGGCCACCGGGTAGTCGTCGACCCGCAGCGGCAGCCCGAGGGCGAGCGCCTTGCCGCCGAGGCCGGCGCCGGCGTGGATGGCGAGGCCGCGCAGCGCCGTCGTGCTGGTGCCGGCCAGCTCGGTGATGGTCATCCGGGGCGGGCCGCCGGGCTGGACCAGCCCGCCGAAGGCGACCGGCAGGCCGGTGCCGCGGCGCAGGGTCAGCAGCCCGGCCCGGACCTCGTCGGCGTCGTCGCGCGGGTAGAGCGTCACCACCTGGGCCACCTCCCCGCCGGCACCCCCGTCCGGGGGTGGTGAGACCTGCGTCACCCGATCGAGGATCAGCCTACTGCGCGCGGCGCCGTCCCCCTCCGGCCGCGCGCCCGGGACAGGAAGGACACCCCCATGGCCACCGCCGGCACCCAGGCCTTCCGCGAGGCGCGCGACTTCCTGCTCGCGCACCGGACGGACCACGAGACCGCGTACGAGAAGTTCCGCTGGCCCCGGCTCGACGAGTTCAACTGGGCGCTGGACTGGTTCGACGTGCTCGCCGAGGGCAACGACGCCACCGCGCTGCGGATCGTGGAGGCGGACGGGGGCGAGGGGAGCTGGTCGTACGCGGAGTTGTCCGGCCGGTCGAACCGGGTGGCGAACTGGCTGCGCGCCCGCGGCGTGCGGGCCGGGGACCGGTTGATCCTCATGCTCGGCAACCAGCTCGAACTCTGGGAGACGATCCTTGCCGCGATCAAGCTGCGCGCGGTGATCATCCCGGCGACGCCGCTGCTCGGCCCGGCCGACCTGGCCGACCGCCTGGCGCGCGGCGCGGCCCGGCACGTGGTGGTCGGGGCGGAGCACGCCGGCAAGTTCGCCGGGGTGGCCGGCGACTACACCCGGATCGCGGTCGGCGCCCCGGTCGACGGCTGGCACGACTACGCCGACGCGTACGGCGCGGACGACGGGTTCACCCCGGACGGGCCGACCCGGGCCGACGACCCGCTGCTGCTCTACTTCACCTCCGGCACCACGGCCCGGCCGAAGCTGGTCGAGCACACGCACGCTTCGTACCCGGTGGGGCACCTGTCCACCATGTACTGGATCGGGCTGCGTCCGGGCGACGTGCACCTGAACATCTCCTCGCCGGGGTGGGCCAAGCACGCGTGGAGCAACGTGTTCGCGCCGTGGAACGCCGGCGCCACGGTGTTCGTCTACAACTACTCGCGCTTCGATCCGGCCGGGCTGATGGCCGCCATGGACCGCTGCGGGGTGACCAGCTTCTGCGCGCCGCCGACGGTGTGGCGGATGCTGATCCAGGCCGACCTGACCCAGCTCGCGTGCCCGCCGCGCAGCGTCGTCGGCGCGGGGGAGCCGCTGAACCCCGAGGTGATCGAGCAGGTCGAGGCGGCCTGGGGGGTCACGGTCCGGGACGGGTACGGGCAGACCGAGACGACCGCGCAGATCGGCAACCCGCCGGGCGCCCCGGTGAAGCCCGGCTCGATGGGGCGTCCGCTGCCCGGTTACGTGGTGCGCCTGGTCGACCCGCTCACCGGCCAGGTCGGCGACGACGGGGAGGTCTGCCTGGACCTGGCGCACCGGCCCACCGCGCTGATGGTCGGCTACCACGGCGACGAGGAGCTGACCGCCACCGCGATGCGGGACGGCTGGTACCACACCGGGGACATCGCCTCCCGGGACGCCGACGGCTACCTCACCTACGTGGGGCGCACCGACGACGTGTTCAAGGCGTCGGACTACCGGGTGTCGCCGTTCGAGCTGGAGAGCGTGCTGCTGGAGCACGAGGCGGTGGCGGAGGCGGCCGTGGTGCCGTCGCCGGACCCGGTGCGGCTGGCCGTGCCGAAGGCGTACGTGGTGCTCGCGCCCGGCTGGGCGCCGGGGCCGGAGACCGCGGCGGCGCTCTTCGCCCACTCGCGGGACCGGCTGGCCCCGTACCTGCGGGTGCGGCGGTTGGAGTTCGCCGACCTGCCGAAGACCATCTCCGGCAAGATCCGCCGGACCGAGCTGCGCGCCGCCGAGCGGGACAGGCACGCCGCCGCCGGGGCGCGGCCGGCCGGCGAGTACCGCGAGGAGGACTTCCGGTGAGCCTGCCCTCCTACGCCAGTGGCACCTCCGACGCACCGCTGCTCGGCGACACCATCGGCGCGAACCTGGCCCGCGCCGTCGCGGCGTACCCGGACCGGGAGGCCCTGGTCGACTGCCCGGGCGGCCGGCGCTGGACGTACGCCGAACTCGGCCGCGCGGTGGGTGACCTGGCCCGCGGCCTGCTGGCGGCGGGGGTGGCCAAGGGGGACCGGGTCGGCATCTGGGCGCCGAACTGCGCCGAATGGGTCCTCCTGCAGTACGCCACCGCCACGATCGGCGCGATCATGGTGAACATCAACCCGGCCTACCGGCGGCACGAGCTGGAGTACGTGCTGAACCAGTCGGGGGTGAGCCTGCTGGTCTCCTCGCCCGGCTACCGGAGCAGCGACTACCGGGGCATGCTCGCCGGGGTCCGGGACGCCTGCCCGGCGCTGGGCACCGTGGTCTGGCTCGGCGAGTCGAGCTGGGACGACCTGGTGGCCGGCGGGGCGTCGGTGCCGGTGGAGCGGCTGGCCGCCCGGGCGGCGGAGCTGAGCTGCGACGACCCGATCAACATCCAGTACACCTCGGGCACCACCGGGTTCCCGAAGGGCGCGACGCTGTCGCACCACAACATCCTCAACAACGGCTACTTCGTGGGCGAGCTGGTCCGCTACACCGAGCGGGACCGGATCTGCCTGCCCGTGCCGTTCTACCACTGCTTCGGCATGGTGATGGGCAACCTGGCGGCCACCAGCCACGGCGCCTGCGTGATCATCCCCGCGCCGACCTTCGACCCGGCCGCGACGCTGCGGGCGGTCGCCGCCGAGCGGGCCACCTCGCTGTACGGGGTGCCGACCATGTTCATCGCCGAGCTGGCCCTGCCCGACTTCGCCTCCTACGACCTGTCCAGCCTGCGCACCGGCATCATGGCCGGCTCGCCGTGCCCGGTGGAGGTGATGAAGCGGGTCATCGACGGGATGCACATGGCCGAGGTGGCGATCTGCTACGGCATGACCGAGACCTCGCCGGTTTCCACCCAGACCCGGCACGACGACGACCTGGACCGGCGTACCGCCACGGTGGGGCGGGTGCTGCCGCACGTCGAGGTGAAGGTGGTCGACCCGGCGACCGGGGTGACCGTGCCCCGGGGCGAGCCGGGGGAGCTGTGCACGCGGGGCTACTCGGTGATGCTCGGCTACTGGGACGAGCCGGAGAAGACGGCCGAGGCGATCGACCCGGCGCGCTGGATGCACACCGGCGACCTGGCGGTGATGCGCGAGGACGGCTACCTGACCATCGTCGGCCGGATCAAGGACATGATCATCCGGGGTGGGGAGAACGTCTACCCGCGCGAGATCGAGGAGTTCCTCTACCGGCACCCGAAGATCTCCGACGTGCAGGTGGTCGGCGTGCCCGACGAGCGCTACGGGGAGGAGATCCTGGCCTGCGTGATCCTGCGCGACGGGCACGACACGCTCACCGTCGAGGAGGTGGCCGAGTTCTGCCGGGACCGGCTCGCGCACTACAAGATCCCGCGGCACGTGCGGGTGATGGCGGCGTTCCCCATGACGGTCAGCGGCAAGGTGCGCAAGGTCGAGCTGCGCCACGCCGGTCTCGCCTGACCGCCACTCCCCGGTGCGGCCGGACGGTACCGCCATCACCGAGGCGTAGCCTTAGTCGGCTTTTCGGGGAGGTCGGCGTGGGGCACGTGTTCGTCAGGCTGGCCGGGCACGGCGCCCGGCTGGTCCCGTACTGGCCGTACCGGTTCACCGGGTCCGCCGGGTCGTCGACGGTGCAGGTCACCGTCGTCGCCGACGGAGGTGAGCGGCGGGCGGTCGTCGGGTCCGGCGCCGCGTCGGTGCCCGGCGTGGTGGACGTCGCCGCCGGCCCGGACGGGGACTGGCGGCTGGAGATAGGGCCGTTCAGCCTCTGCTGGCCGGCGGGCTTCGCCGTGGAGTCACCCACCGAACCAGGGGACGGGACGCCGTGCTACCTGCTCGGCCCCGACCAGGCGATGATCTTCCCGCAGGGACCGGTGCCACTCGCCCGGCTGGCCGGGCCGGACGCCCTGGTCGCCCCGGGGCAGCGGGTCGTCGACCGGCGGGTGCTGGACGGCGACATCGACGTGGTGGAGCTCGCGTACGCGCACGACGGCGCCGCCTGGTGGCAGGCGCACTGGATCATCCCGGTCGGGCGCGACCTCGCGCTGGTCCTCACCGGACAGGCCCCGGCGGAGGCCGGCGCGGCGGTCCGGGCCGGCGGCGACCGGATGGCCGTCACCGTCACCGGCGTCCACCACGCTGATGGACGTTCCGCCTAGCCGCGCCCGAGCCGCGCGGCCACCCGCTCGTGCAGCGCCGCCAGCGCCGGGCTGACCGTCGCGGTCAGCGGCGTCGGATCGTCCAGCCGGCGGGCCGGCTCCGGTAGCCAGGCGAGATCGGCGTCGAAGCGGCCACGGGCGGCGCGAACCGCCTCGGCGGGGTCGGCGGGGTCGAGCCGGCGGCCACCGCGCATGACCGGCACCAGCAGCGGCTCCCGGCCACCCGGTGGTGGCTCGTCGCGCAACCCCACCACATCCCCCGCCGCGCCGGCCGGATCACGGAAGACCTGCTTGGCAGCGGGCAACGTGGCCTTGCCCGGGGACAGCTTCAGCACCGGCCGGTCGCCGTAGGCGACCAGCTTGTAGGCGCTGTCCAGCGACGGCGCGTCGTACGAGACGCCCATCTTGGTGCCCACGCCGTACCCGTCGATCGGTGCGCCCTGCGCCACGAGCGCCGCGAGGACGTTCTCGTCGAGGCTGCCGCTGGCGATGATCTTGGCGTGCCGCAGCCCGGCGTCGTCCAGGATCGCCCGGGCCTGCCGGGCCAGCGCACCGAGGTCGCCGGAGTCGAGCCGTACGCCGAGCGGGCCGGTCAACCCGAGTTCGGTGACGACGTCGACGGCGGCCCGGACTCCCGCCGGCGTGTCGTAGGTGTCGACCAGGAAGATCGGGTTCGTGGGGAAGTCGGCGGCGAACGCACGGAACGCCGCCCGCTCGTCGGGGAACGCCTCCACGTACGAGTGGGCCATCGTCCCGGACGGGGCGATCCCGTACCGCATGGCGGCCTCGACGTCGCTGGTCGCGGCGAAGCCGGCGATGGCCGACGCCCGTGCCACCCCCGCGCCGGCCTCGATGCCGTGGGTACGGCGGAACGCGAAGTCGATCAGCTGCGCGCCGGGGGCGGCGAGCCGGCAGCGGGCCGCCTTGGTGGCCACCGTGGTGTGGAACGTGATCAGGTTCAGCACGCCCGTCTCCACCAGCTGTGCCTCCGCGATCGGCGCGGTGACCTCCAGCAGCGGTTCGTCGGCGAAGACCACGCGACCCTCCGGCACGGCCCACACGTCCCCGGTGAACCGCAGCCCGGCCAGCGCCGTCAGGGCCGGCTGGTCGAACCCGACGACGTCGCGCAGGTAGCCCAGCTCGGCGTCGTCGAAGGCGAAGCTCTCCAGGAACGCCAGCGCCTCGGCCAGCCCGGCGGCGACCAGGAAGCCGCGCCGGTGCGGCAGCCGGCGGACGAAGAGGCTGAACGTGGCGTGCTCCGTCATGTCCCGGCGCAGGTAGCTGGCGGCCATCCGCAGCTCGTACAGGTCGGTACGCAGGCCGGTCATGCCACCTCCTCCACCACGCCACCACTGTGATCCATCCGGTGGCGGGGCGTACGGGAAATGGGAGATCCGCCACGGGCGGTGCCCGCCCGCTGCAGGGGCTCAGCGGGGGCCGGCGGCCCGCCAGAACTGGCGCGGCGCGTACCCCTCGCGGCGCAGCCAGTGTTCGGTGTAGACGATCCGCTCCGCCGGCACCACGACCAGTGGCCCGGCCGGCGGCTCGTCCAGCGACCGGGACCGCTCCACGTGGTCGGACTGCCACCGGTACGCGGGCCAGTGCTGTTCGAAGTCCGGGTCGCCGGGATGCAGCACCCGGGCGCGGCCGAAGACCTGCGCGCCGCGGCTGCTGGCCTGGCCGACGAGGGGCGCGAAGATCCCGATCGAGACGCGCGGGTCGGCGGCGAGGTTGCGCATCTTCGGCGAGTCGGCGACCGCCGTGAACATCAGGGTGAAGTCCAGGTGGAAGTAGCGCACCGGGGTGGCCAGCGGGCCGTCCGGGCCGGCGGTGGCCAGCACACACATGTTCTGGCTGGAGAGCAGGTTGAGGATGCGCTCCTCAAGGCGGTCGCGGTCGACGCGGGCGGTGGGGGTGGGGCCGGCGAGCCAGGGGTTGGTGACGGGCATGCGAGATGATCCCATCCGGCCGGCCGATATCCGGTCGCGGGCCTGGCCACCCATCGGCCATCCTGGCCGCGTGTCCCGCCACCGCACCGCGCCACGGACGGTTCGCGTCGCCCCCGCCGGTCGCCGGATGACCGGTCGGGTGGCCCGGTCGGCGCTGCCGACCGCTCCGGGAGGCGGTTGGGACGGCCTGGCCCTCGAGGTGGACACGCCGGTGCGTCCGGGCCTGCGGGTGGAGGTGGCGGGCGCGCGGCGGTTCCTGATCCGCCAGGCCGACCGGGTCGTCCTGCTGGCGCGACAACATCCCCGGCATCACGGCGTCCACTACGTCCGGACCGGGGCCTACCGCTCGCCGGTCCCACCGATCAGCGCCGCGGAGGCCAGACGCGTGGGGGATGCCAGCGGCGAGGGGGATCGAGCGGCCCGCTGGGCCCACCGGTTCGCGGGGTGGCTCGCCGAGGCCGAGGACGGGCCGTTGCACCGCGGGCCGTGGACCCTCACCCCCGGTATGCCGCACTGGGCGGTGCCGAGCCACTGGCCGCGGCTGCCGGTGGTCGATCCGGACCGTGGCCACATCACCTGGTTCGGCTACGGCCACCCGGTCGAGGACCAGCGGGACATCCTCCCGCTGCGGCGACTCGCCGCGCCGGACAGCGCCCGGGTGCGGTCGTGGCGTCGGCGGGTCCGCGACGGGACGCTGCCACCCGTGCTGCTCTGGTGGGTCAGCGGCCTTCAGACGCTGCTGGTGCTCGACGGCCACGACCGGATCGTCGCCGCGCTGGCCGAAGGGAGCCGACCGGCGGTGCTGGTCCTGGCCCCGCCCGTCGACCCCGCGTTGGCCGCCGCCGGGGAACGACGGGAGCTGCGCGTGTTCTCCGAGCGGATGGCCGCCCTCGCGGGCCGCACCGATGTCGCGCCCGCGCGGCTCGTCGCCGCGTCGCAGCAGTTCGGCGCCGCGCTGCGCGACGTGGCACGCGACCTGGGCCGGAACCGGGCCTGGCCGCTGCCCGGCGGCGCGGGAGCCTGGGAGCGGCTCGCGGCGGATGTCGCCCCCGGCTGGCCCCCCGCCGAGGAACGGTGAGCTGGTCCGACCGGTGCGGTAACCCGGTCGGCGCGGCGTCCGATCCCTGGTAGGTTGCCTCGCCGTGACGGGGACCGCGGGGGATCGGCTCGACGGGCGTTTCGCCCGGCTCTGGACGGCCAGCACCATGTCGGCGCTGGGCAGCGGCATGGCCACGGTGGCCGCCCCGCTCTACGTCGCCTCGAAGACCGACGACCCGCTGACCGTCTCGGCCGGCGCCGCGGTGGCCTGGCTGCCCTGGCTGCTGTTCGCTCTGCCCGGCGGGGTGCTGGTGGACCGGGTGGACCGGCGCCGGCTGATGGTGGTCATCGATTGGCTGCGGGTGGCCGCGCTGGCCGTGCTGGCCGTCGCGATGGTCGCCGACCGGGCCGGGGTGGCGCTGCTCTACGCGGTGCTGTTCGTGATCAACACCGGCGAGGTGGTGTTCCGCAGCGCCGCTCAGGCGGTCGTGCCCGCGGTGGTGCCCCGGTCCCGCCTGGAACGGGCCAACGGCTGGCTCGGCGGCGGCACCCAGATCATGCAGAACATGGTCGCCGGGCCGCTCGGCGGCTTCCTCTTCGTGGTGGCGGCGGCCATCCCGTTCGCCGTCAACGCCGGCACGTACGCGCTCAGCGCCGTCCTCGTCGGCCTGCTCGCCGGGTCGTACCGGGGCTCGCCCGGGGCGGGCGGGCGCCGCTCGGTCCGCGCGGAGGTGGCCGAGGGGTTCCGCTGGCTGCTGTCCCAGCGGCTGCTGCGCACCATGACCCTGCTCATCGGGCTGCTCAACGTCACCCTGACCGCCGCCCTCGCGGTGCTGGTGCTGCTCGCCACCGACCGGCTCGGCCTCGGCTCGGTCGGCTACGGCGCGCTGTTCACCTGCATGGCCGTGGGCGGGTTGCTCGGCTCGGCGGTCGGCGACCGGCTGGTCGCCACCATCACCGCGACCTGGACCGTCCGGGTGGGCCTGCTCGTCGAGGCCGGCCTGCACCTGGCCCTGGCCGCCTCGCGCAGCGCCGTGGTGGTCGGGCTGGCGCTGTTCGCCTTCGGGGTGCACGGCGCGTTGTGGAACATGGTCGCCAACTCGCTGCGCCAGCGGCTCACCCCACCCGCGCTGATGGGCCGGGTGGGCAGCACGACGCTGTTCATCGCCGCGGGCGGCAACTGCGTCGGCGCGCTGCTCGGCGGGGTGGTCGCCGACCGGTACGGGATCACCGCGCCCTACTGGGTGGGGTTGGTGGTGGCCGTCGCGGTGATCGCCGCGACCTGGCGGGTCTTCAACCGGGCCACCGTGGCCGCCGCCTACGCCGACCCGGCGCCGGACGGCCGGGAGACCCCGGCGACCGTCGCCTGAGCGGGGCTCGGCTCAGGGCAGCGGCGGCACCGGCAGCGTCATCCCTTCCGCCGCCGACCGGTGGGCCAACTCGATCAGCTCGACCACCCCGACCGAGTCGGCCGGGTCCACCGGCAGCGGCGCACCGTCCCGCAGCGCCGCCACCACCTGGGCGTAGAAGTCCTGGTAGCGGCCCGCCTCGGTGGGCACCGGCCGCAGCTCGCCGTCGACGCCGAGCCGGCCGTACTGGTCCGGGTCGACCTCGCCCCAGCCCGGGGTGCCGGGCCGGCCGCCGTCGCGCAGCGCCGCCTCCTGCGGGTCCAGCCCGTACGAGGTGTAGGCGCCCCGGTCGCCGAGCACCCGGAAGCGCGGGCCGAGCTGCGCGGTCACCGCGCTCATCCACAGGTGCGAGCGGACCCCGCCGGCGTGGGTGAGCGCCACGAACGCGTCGTCGTCCACCTCGGCGCCCGGCCGGCGCCGGTCCACCTCGGCGTAGACCCGCTCCACCGGGCCGAACAGCCGCACCGCCTGGTCGACCAGGTGGGCGCCGAGGTCGAACAGCGCGCCGCCGGCCTCGCCGGGCGCGGCGCTCTCCCGCCAGCCCGGCTTGATCGCCGGCCGCCACCGCTCGAACCGGGACTCGAAGCGGGTCACCCGGCCCAGCCCGCCCGCTTCGACCAGCCGGCGCACGGTCAGGAAGTCCCCGTCCCAGCGGCGGTTCTGGAAGGCGGTCAGCGGCACTCCCGCCGCGGCCGCCTCCGCGACCAGCGCCCGGCCCTCCTCGGCGGTCGGCGCGAGCGGCTTGTCCACCACCACCGGCAGGCCGGCCGCCACCGCGGCCCGGGCCATCGGCACGTGCTGCCGGTTGGGCGTGGCCACCACCACCAGGTCGAGGGTGTCGGCGGCCCGCCAGAGATGGTCGGCGTCGTCGACCACCCGGGCGTCCGGGTGCTCGGCGTGCACCTGGGCGCGGCGCTCCGGGTCCCGGGTGACCACCGCGTCCAGCCGTAGACCGGGCGTGGCGGCGACCAGCGGGGCGTGGAACACCCGCCCGGCGATCCCGTACCCCAGCAACCCCACCCGCAGCGGCGCCTGCGCCATGCCGTCCCCCCGTTCTCGATGATCCCCTGCGAATCTACGCGCCGCTCCCGGCCCGGGACGGCGGGTCCCGCCCGGCCCGCCCGCCGGGGGGTGTGGCAGCGTGGGCGGGTGCACGCCACCCCGGTCGAGGCCGACCTCGCGCTGGTGGGCGGCGGGGGCGCCGCCTCCCTGGTGCTGGCCGCCCTGGACCGGCACGACGTGACCGGCCTGCGTGTCGCCGTGGTCGACCCGGTGCACAAGCGCGGCCAGGACCGCACCTGGGCGTTCTGGGGCGCGCCCGGCGGAGACCTCGACCCGCTGCTGAGCGCGAGCTGGTCGCGGGTAGACGTGGTCACGCCCGCCGGCCGCCGCGTCCTGCCGCTCACCCCGCTGCGGTACGCCATGCTCCGCTCCGGCCCGGTCTACGACCGGGCTGCCGCGGCCGAGCGGCGGCTGGGCGCGGTGCGGATCGGCGCGCCGGCCGGCGGGCTGGCCGACGACGGTCACCGGGTGACCGTGCACGACCCGGAGGGGCGGCCGCTGGTCCGGGCCGGCTGGGTGCTCGACTCCCGGCCCCGCCCGCCGGCCCGGCCGGGGCGGACCAACTGGTTGCAGCACTTCCGGGGCTGGTGGCTGGCGGCCGACCGGCCCACCTTCGACCCGGGCCGGGCGGTGCTGATGGACTTCCGCACCCCGCAGCCCGCCCGGGGCGTCTCGTTCGGCTACGTGCTGCCGGTCGACGACCGGTACGCCCTGGTCGAGTA
The DNA here is from genome assembly GCF_040610095.1 of Micromonospora sp. NPDC004540. Taxonomy (NCBI): domain Bacteria; kingdom Bacillati; phylum Actinomycetota; class Actinomycetes; order Micromonosporales; family Micromonosporaceae; genus Micromonospora; species Micromonospora sp. NPDC004540. The sequence continues at coordinate 9,808 of NZ_JBEXLR010000105.1, read as the reverse complement.
CACCGAGTTCGCCCCCGCCGTGCTCACCGACGCGGGCTACGACGCGGCGCTGCGCGGCTACGCCGGCCTGCTCGGCCTGGACCTGACGGGGCTGCGGGTGCGCGAGGTGGAGAACGGGGTGATCCCGATGACCGACGGCCCGTTCGTACCCCGCCCCTCACCCCGGGTGGTCCGCCTCGGCACGGCCGGCGGCGCCACCCGCCCGTCCACCGGGTTCACCTTCTCGGCGATGCTCCGCCAGGCCGAGCAGGTGGCCCGGGCCCTGGCGGCCGGCCGGCCGCCGGTGCCGGCGCCCGCGTACCCGCGGCGGCACCGGTGGATGGACGCGGTGGCGCTGCGCGCGCTGGACCGGGGGCACGTCGGCGGGGTGGCGTTCTTCGAGCGGCTCTTCGACCGCAACCCGCCGGAGCGGGTGCTGCGCTTCCTCGACGGCGCCACCTCGCCGGTCGAGGACCTGGCGGTGATGCGGTCCAGCCCGCTGCTGCCGATGACCGGCGCGGTGCTCGGCGACGCCGCCGGTCGGCTGCGCGCCCGGCTCCGCCGCGACCCGGCCCCCGCCCCCGTGCCGGAGGCCGGGCCGCCGGTCGCTGGTCAGGCCGGCTCGTAGCGGGCGATCACCACCCCGGTGGTGGTGGTGACGCTGTCGGTGAGCCGCAGCGCGCCGGGCTCGTCACCGGGGTCGAACAGCCGCCGCCCGCCGCCCAGCACCACCGGGTGGATCAGCAGCACGTACGCGTCGACCAGCCCGTGCCGCCGCAGCGACCGGACCAGCTCACCGCTGCCGAGGACCGCGATGTCCGGCCCGGGCTGCGCCTTCAGCTCCCGTACCGCCTCGATCACGTCGCCCTTCAGCAGGTGCGAGTTCACCCAGGGCAGCGGCTCGTCCAGCGTGGTCGAGGCGACGTGCTTGGGCAGCGCGTCGAGCACCGGGGTGAACGGGTTGCCGGTCTGCCGGGGCCAGTAGCCGGCGAAGTCGGCCCAGGTGCGGCGGCCGAGCAGCAGCGCACCGGTCGAGGCCATGCCCTCGCCCATCTTCCGCCCCATCACCGGGTCGTTGAAGGGGATCGCCCAGCCGCCCCGGGTGAAGCCGTCCCGGGTGTCCTCGTCGGGCCGCCCGGGCGCCTGCATCACCCCGTCCAGGCTGACGTTCTCGGTGACGATGATCTTCCGCATGCCGCTCCCTCGGGACGCGGGCCGGCCCGCTGCCGGCCCTCCACCCCTGACACGAACGGCGACCGCCCGTTTCGACAGCGGTCAGCGGCCGAGTTCCGCGGCCACCCGGTCGCGGACCGCGCGCACCTCGGCCCGCAGGCCGTCCCACCGTCCGTCCATGATCGGTGACCCTGCCAGACCGCCTCGGCGGTGTCGTGCGGTTTCCGTCGCCGCGCCGAGCCCGGTCGGGTGGTGGTCACGCGCGGGGGCGTACCGGGTAGGTTTCCGGCATGGCGGAAGCGGCGACCGGCGGGGTCGTGGAGATCTGGACCGACGGGGCGTGCAGCGGCAACCCCGGCCCCGGCGGCTGGGGCGTGCTGCTGCGCTGGGGCGGGCACGAGCGCGAGCTGTGCGGCGGCGAGGCCACCCCGACCACCAACAACCGGATGGAGCTGACCGCCGCGATCCAGGCGCTGGAGAGCCTGACCCGCCCGGTGACCGTACGGCTGCACACCGACAGCACCTACGTGCGCAACGGCATCACCGGCTGGCTGGCCTCCTGGAAGCGCAACGGCTGGCTGACCGCGGCGAAGCAGCCGGTGAAGAACGCCGACCTGTGGCAGCGGCTGGAGGCGGCCTGCGCCCGGCACGAGGTGACCTGGCTCTGGGTGAAGGGCCACAACGGGCACCCGGAGAACGAGCGGGCCGACGCGCTGGCCAACCGGGGCATGGCGGAGGCCCGCGCCGGGGTGCCGGCCCGAGGCTGACGCGGCGGGTCCGGGTTCGGCTCACCGCTCCGGGCGGCCCTCCTCGATCTCCTCCGGCTCGTTCGCCGGGTCGCCGGTGCCGGAGACGGCCGCGACGTCGTAGCCGGCCCGGCTGATCTCCCGGGCGGAGCGGCGATCCTCGGCCGGCAGGTCGGCGAAGTCGTCACCGGTGTCGTCGGTGGTGTGCAGGGACTCGCCCGGCGGGCGCAGCGACGCCTCGTACGCGGTCGCGCCGTCGGGCTCGTCGGTGGCCGCGCGGCCGAAGGACTCTTCACTCGTCATGTGGCACTCCTGCCCGCCCCGCCCGGGGGCAAACGCTCAGCGGGCCGCGTCCGGGTGGGTCGGCATCGAGGAGCCGCCGGAGCTGCTGCCGGACGCCCCGCCGGCCACGCCGGAACCGTCGTCCTCGGTCACCTCGTCCGGTTTCGGCGCGCCCGGCTCCGGCGCCGGCACGTCCGTGTCCGCCTCCACCTGGACCAGCCGGGCCTGGCCGGCCTCGTCCTCGGCGTGCGCCGGATCGACCGGCTGCTGGCCCTGCCGTACCTCGTACTTCACCGGTCCGCCTCCCGTCCGTCGCCACGGTGACGCCGCCTACCCGGCGCGGCCCCGGCGAAACCCCGGCCGGTCGCGTGGTCGGTCAGCGCCGGCGGCCCGCCGACCGCCCGCCGCTCGACCTGCCGCCGCCCGACCGGTCGCGGCCCGACCGTCCGCCGGACGGGCGACCGCCGGCCGACCGACCGTCGGCCGCCGGACCGTCCGGCGAACGGACCGGGGTGACGGTCAGCGACGACCAGTGGGCCGGGCGGCGCACGCCGGCCGGCAGGACCGTGCGGTGGTCGCCGCGGGCCGCGTCGAGCTGCGACTGGTGCAGGAACAGGCAGTCGCCCAGGTCCGCCCCGCGCAGGTCGGCGCCGCGCAGGTCCGCGCCGGTGAGGTCGGCCGCGCCGAGGTCCACCCCGCGCAGGTCCGCGCCGATCAGGCTGGCCCCACGCAGGTTCGCGCCGGCCAGCCCGGCCCGGCGCAGGTCCACGCCGATCAGCACCGCGCCCCGCCGGTCCACGCCGGCCCGGCCCGCCCGGGCCCGCTCGCCGGCCCGGGACAGCAGCCGGTTGACCCGGTCCCGGTGCGCGTCGACGTCGACGGCGAGCACCTGCTCCGGGGTGCCGTCGGTGAGCCGTCCGGTCTCGGCCAGGGCGGCGGCCAGCTCGTCCCGCAGCGGGCCGGGCGGGGTCAGCGCGAGGGCCTCGGTCAGATACCAGAGCAGCTCGTGCAGCGGCCGCATCACCGCGAAGGTGTCGAACATCCGCCGCGCCGTCGCCGGGTCGGCCCGCCAGTCCCGCCCGGCGAAGGTGCCCTGGGCGACGTGCTGGCCGGCGCCGAAGCAGTCGAAGACGGTGCAGCCGGGGAAGCCGCGCTGCCGCAGGTCCCGGTGGATGCCGCAGCGGGAGTCGGCGCCCAGGTTGGGGCAGGGCTGCCCGGCGGGCTTGTCGACCGCGAAGTCGGCGGAGGCGGCGAACGCCGGCGCGACGCAGCAGATCCCGAAGCAGCGCGCGCAGTCGGCGCGCAGCTCCCGGGCGCCGCCCGTCGCCCCCTGCTCCACCGCCTCGGACACCCCGCCCCGGCCTCCCGCCCGTCCCCGCCGGCCGCGACTCTCACGCCCGCCGTCATTGTCCGCCCGGGCCCGCCCGGGCCGGCAGGCGGGGGCGCGGGAGTGTGACGGGCCCGCCCGGTTCCGGCCCGTTGGCGCGGTGGCGCTTCGTAGGGTGGCGGTGACCGACACCGGAGGGTGGGATGGACGACGACGCACGGGAGCAGGCGCTGCTCACCGCCCTCACCACCGAGCACTTCGTGCTCCAGACCAGCCGCAGCGCCACCGTCGCCGAGTCGGTGGGCCGGACAACGGTCTTCCTGTCACTGCTCTCCGCCGCGCTGATCGGGCTGGGCTTCGTCTCCGGCAACGGCCCGCTGCTCCGGCCGTACCTGGGCGCGGTGCTGCCCACCCTGGTGGTCACCGGGCTGCTCACCTTCGGCCGGCTGGTGCAGAACATGGTGGAGAACTCCCTGGACCTGCAACGGATGCAGCGGATCCGGGCCTGGTACCACCGGCGGTTCGCCGGTGACCAGGACTTCTTCGCCGACGCGGTGACGCCCGGGGGCGGGGTGCGATCCGCCTGGACGGCGGTGGGCGCCCGGCCCGGCCGGTGGCACCTGCTGCTGACCGCCGCCGCGCTGGTCGGCGCGGTCAACGCGCTGCTGCTCGGCCTCGGCGCCGCCCTGCTGGCCGGGCTGGCCGGCCTGCCGACCGGCCCGGCCGTGCTCCTGGGCGTGCCGGTCGCCCTGGTGGCCTTCGGGTTGCAGCTGGCGTACATCGGCCGGGCCTCGATCTCGCTGGCCCGCTGAGCCGGGGCGCGGCGGGCCAGCGGCGGGCGCCGGCCCTCCGGTCAGAAGTCGAACAGCACGTCCGTGCCGCGCCGTAGGTGGCACCGGTTGTCGTAGGTCCGGGCGTACGCGACGGGCCGGTCCTGCCAGAAGCCCACGGCGCGGGCGGTGACCGGGGCGTACTCCCGGGTGCACGGCCCGGGCCGCACCTCGAGCGCGTCGAGGTGGCCGTCGACGCGAGCGAGGAGCCGGCAGGCGGTCGCCGGGTCGGGGTGCAGGCCGCCGGCGGGGCCGCAGACCAGCACGGTGGCGCGGACGTCGTCGCCGCCGCCGTCGACGGTGAGCAGCAGCGCCGACGGGGTCTCGGGGCCGGGGCGGGGCGCCGCGCCGGCCGCCGTCGGGGTGGCCACCGCGGCGAGGCCGCCGAGCGCGGCGGCCAGGGCCAGGGCGGCGGTGCGAGGGGCGAAGGGCATGGGTCGTCCTTCCGTCGGGGCCCCGGGGTGGGGGCCGGGTGTCGGCCCGGGCGTCGTGCGACCGGGCCGAGGAGAACCCTAAGTGGACGGTGTGAACGCGAAGCGTCACGTGGTGTTACGCCCCCGGCTCTCGCGGGCGGCGGCTGTGGCATCGGCGCCGGGGAATGTCCGAACGGCTGACAACCGGATTCGGCATCCACGGAAACCCATTGTGGAACTGTCGCGCGAATAGCCGAACGGATGACAACCGAAGCCCGCCGTTATTGCGGCGACGCTTTCCGTAAACCGTATCGTTGTCAATTCATGACAACCGATACGGCCGTTACCGTAACGATTCCATTCACTGATCCGCAGCGGTTTACCGTCGGGTGGCAGGACGTTTTCGCCCCCCGTCGGGAGGACTCCATGAGCGACCTGTCCCATCCACCGTCGTTGACCGCACCGGGCGATCGGGCGGCCCCGGACCCGGCCGTCGAAGCCGCCGGCCGGCCCGCCGCCGACCGCCGGGAAATCCTCGGCCGGTCGCCCAACCAGCTCGCCTGGCTGCGGCTCAAGCGGGACCGGACGGCCCGGGTCAGCGCACTGACGCTGGCCGTGGCCGCCCTCGTCGCGCTCGGCGCGCCGCTGCTCGGCCGGCTCACCGGAATCGACCCCACCGACAAGTTCGTCGGCCGGCTCAACGATTTCGGAATGCCGATCGGCTACGCCGGCGGCATCAGCGCCGACCACTGGCTCGGGCTCGAACCCGGCAGCGGCCGGGACATCCTGCTCCAGTTGGTGTACGGGCTGCGCACGTCATTGTTCATCGCCTTCGCCTCGGCCCTGCTGGCGTCGTTCATCGGGGTCGCGGTCGGCGTGCTGGCCGGCTGGGCACGGGGCTGGCTGGACAGCGCGGTCAACTGGTTGATCGACCTCACCCTGGCGTTCCCGTTCCTCATTTTCGCCCTCGCCGTGATCCCGATCCTCCAGGACCGCTTCTACACCGAACGGGAGGCGCCGCCGCCGGCCTTCCGGGTCGCCCTGATCATCGCCACCTTCGCCCTGTTCAGCTGGACCTACACGGCGCGACTGGTCCGCGGCCAGGTGATCTCGCTGCGCGAGCGGGAGTTCGTCGAGGCGGCCCGGGCCGCCGGCGCCGGCACCGGGCACCTGCTGTTCCGGCAACTGCTGCCGAACATCTGGGCGCCCATCCTGGTCACCGTCTCGCTCAACGTGCCGCAGTTCATCGCCATCGAGGCGGCGCTGGCCTTCGTCAACATCGGCGTCACCGAACCCACGCCCGACCTCGGCCGCATGATCTACAACAGCATCGGCTACGTCGCGAGCGACCCCTGGTACACCCTGTTCCCCGGGTTGACGATCTTCCTGCTGGTCCTGGCGTTCAACCTCTTCGGTGACGCGCTGCGCGACTCGCTGGATCCCCGCTCCACCCGGTAACCCCCACGGCCATCGACACGCCCGGCCGGCGGGGGCCGCCGGGCGGGAAGGGAGCACATCCGTGCGCACACGAACCCGGACACTGACCGGTGTCCTGGCCGCGGCGGCGCTCGTCGCCGCCGGTTGCAGCCCCACCACCGACGGCGGAGGCGGCAGCGACGAGAAGGCGAAGACCCAGACCGGCTCGATCTCCTACGAGGCGGCCGACAACCAGGGGCCGGCGAAGGCGGTCGACGGCGCCAAGGCCGGCGGCACGCTCACCGTCATGCAGAACACCGACTTCGAGCACCTCGACCCGGCCCGCAACTACGTCAACACGCAGCAGGTGACCGGCGGGCTGCTCTACCGGGCGCTCAACGGCTACAAGGAGGACGGCAGCGGCAAGCTGCTGCTCGTCGGCGACCTGGCCACCAATCCCGGCAAGGACGTCAACAACGACTGCAAGGTCTGGGAGTTCACCCTGCGCGACGGGGTGAAGTACGAGGACGGCTCCCCGGTGACCAGCAAGGACGTCGCGTACGGCCTGGCCCGCTCGTTCGCCGCGAACCTCAACGAGGGGCCGCACTACATCCAGCAGTGGCTCTACCCGGACGGCGCGTACAACGCCACCTACAAGGGGCCGTACGACGGTGGCAAGGCGACGCCGGACGGTGTCGAGACGCCCGACGACCGGACCATCCGGTTCACCTTCCCGCAGCCGCACTGCGACCTGCCGTACGCGGCGGCGCTGCCCACCACCGCCCCGGTGCCCGCCGCCAAGGACACCCGGGCCAACTACGACCTGCGGCCGTTCTCGTCCGGCCCGTACAAGGTGAAGTCGTACGAGCGGGACGTGGCGCTGGAGCTTTCGCGCAACCCCAACTGGGACCCGAAGACCGACCCGATCCGCAACGCGTACCCCGACGCCATCCGGGTCACCTTCGGCCTGGAGCAGGCGCAGATCGCCGAGCGGCTGGTCGCCGACGCCCCGGCCGACCAGGCGGCGCTGAGCTGGACCGACGTGCCGCCGGCCGTGCTGCCCCGGACCACGACGGCCGGGGTGGCCGAGCGGGTGGTCAAGGGCCCGACGCAGTACACCTGGGTGCTCAGCATCAACACCCAGCGGGTCACCGACCTGACCGTCCGCCGGGCGCTGAACTACGCCGTGGACAAGGACGCGGCGCTGAAGGCGATCGGCGGGCAGGCCGCCGGCAGCCCGGCCACCACGCTCATGTCGCCGACCACCGCCGGCTGGCAGAAGTACGACGTGTTCAACGCCCCGGTCACCGGGGACAAGGCGAAGGTCACCGACCTGCTGGCCGGGAAGAAGCCGAAGCTGGTGCTCGCCCACTCCAACACCGAACTGCGCACCCAGCAGGCCGAGGCGATCCGGAAGAACCTCACCGACATGGGCTTCGACATCGTCATGAAGCCCATCGACAGCACCAGCTACTACGACGAGATCGGCCGCAGGAACAACCCGTACGACCTCTACCTCAGTGGCTGGGGCTCGGACTGGCCGACCGGCTCCACCATCATCCCGCCGGTCTACGACGGCCGGGAGATCGTCGACGAGGGCAACAACAACGTCTCGTACCTCAACGAGCCGTCGGTCAGCGCGGAGGTCGACCGGGTGCGCAACCTGCCCGCCGCCCAGCAGGACGCCGCCTGGATGGCCCTGGACCAGAAGATCATGCGGGAGTACGCCCCGGTCGTGCCCTGCTACTACGACGCCACCTACGAGCTGCACGGCTCGAAGGTCGGCAACGCGTTCCTCAGCGACGCCTTCGGCATCATCTCGCTGAACGGCATCCACGTGAAGCAGTGACCGTCCCGTGGGGGCGGTCCACTCCGGGCCGCCCCCACCCGTCCACCGGGGGAGGTGCTCCCGTGCTCCGATTCGTCGTCCGGCGGCTGCTCGTCGCCGCGGTGACCCTCGCCGTGATCAGCCTCGTCACCTTCGGTCTCTTCTTCGCGGTGCCGAGCAGCCCGGCCAAGGTGATGTGCGGCAAGAACTGCACCGCCGCGGACATCGCCCAGGTCGAGCGGCGCCTCGGCATCGACCAGCCGCTGCCGCGCCAGTACACGGAATTCGTCAAGGGCGTCTTCGTCGGCCGCACGTACGGCGAGGGGGACTTCCGCCAGGACTGCCCGGCGCCCTGCCTGGGCTACTCGTTCCGCAACAACCAGCCGGTCACTGAGATCATCGTTCAGCGCGCCCCGGTGACCTTCAGCATCGTCCTCGGCGGCGCGGTGCTGTGGCTGACCCTGGGGGTCTCGCTGGGCATGGTGTCGGCGTTGCGCCGGGGCACGGCCCTCGACCGGGCCGCCATCGGGGTCACTCTGGCCGGGGCGTCCATGCAGGTCTACTTCTTCGGCCTGATCCTGCTCTACCTGCTGGTCTACGCCACCGGGCTGCTGCCGTTCCCCAGCTACACCCCGTTGACGGAGAACCCGGCCCGCTGGGCAGTGGGGCTGCTGCTGCCCTGGATGACGCTCGGCTTCCTCAACTCGGCGCTCTACGCCCGGCTGGCCCGGGCCCAGATGCTGGAGACCCTGTCCGAGGACTTCGTCCGGACTGCCCGGGCCAAGGGGCTGTCCGCCCGGCAGGTGCACACCCGGCACGCGCTGCGCGCCGCGGTCACGCCGATCGTCACGATCGCCGGCCTGGACATCGGCACCAGCCTCGGCGGCACCTTCATCACCGAAACGATCTTCGGCCTGCAGGGGCTGGGCAAGGCCACCGTGGAGGCGGTGCAGTTCCTCAACCTGCCGGTGGTCATGGCGACCGTGCTGCTGGCGGCGGTGTTCATCGTGGTCGCCAACATCGTGGTCGACGTGCTCTACGCGGTCATCGACCCGCGGGTCCGGCTGAACTGACGGGAGGATCGACATGGTGGAGCTACCGGTGCCGCGCCCGGGCGAGGGCCCCTATCTGCAGGTTCGGGACCTGCGGGTGCGGTTCGACACGGAGGACGGCGTGGTGAAGGCCGTCGACGGGGTCTCCTTCGCCGTCGAGCGGAGTCGCACGTTGGGCATCGTGGGGGAGTCGGGTTCGGGTAAGAGCGTCACGTCGTTGGCGATCCTCGGGCTGCACAGCACGAAGCGGGCGGCCATCTCGGGGGAGATCTCGGTGGGTGGTCGTCAGTTGGTGGGGCTGGCGGAGGAGGAGGTGCGGCGGCTGCGGGGCCGGGACATGGCAATGATCTTCCAGGATCCGCTGTCGGCGCTGCACCCGTACTACACGGTCGGTAAGCAGATCGCCGAGGCGTACCGGGTGCACCACCCGCGGGCCGGGAAGCGGGAGGCCCGGACTCGGGCGGTGGACATGCTGGGTCGGGTGGGGATCCCGCAGCCGGCGAAGCGGTTCGACCAGTATCCGCATGAGTTCTCCGGGGGTATGCGGCAGCGGGCGATGATCGCGATGGCGCTGGTGAACGACCCGGATCTGTTGATCGCCGACGAGCCGACCACGGCGTTGGATGTGACGGTGCAGGCGCAGATCCTGGACCTGCTCAGTGACCTCCAGGAGGAGTTCCGGTCGGCGATCATCCTGATCACCCACGACCTGGGCGTGGTCAGCCAGGTGGCGGACGACGTCCTGGTCATGTACGGGGGCCG
>NZ_JBEXLR010000104.1:0-22462 GCF_040610095.1 Micromonospora sp. NPDC004540 | reverse complement strand
TTGCGTGCCGCCCGCTGCCCTCGGGCTGCGGCGGGCGGGGGGGGGGGGGGGGCCCCTCGCGCCCCCCCCCCCCCCCCCGCTTTCATGCCGTCACGCTCCGCCCGCGTTATCGAATCGTAATGCGTCGATGGCTTGAATACGCACGGTGACGACGGCCGCCCGCTCGCGCCCGGTTCGGGCGCTTTCCTCTGCTGTCCGTCGACTCATTCGCCTGCGGACGGTCAGGGTGCGGGCGACATGCCCGTCGATCGGTTACCTGTGAGTAGGGTCAGGCCTTGTGACGCACACCTCTGCCGGTGCACCATCAGACGCGCGTTCGTTACCGGCTGGTAACAGTCGCCGCAGCCCGACCCGGGGCGCCCCGTCGACCAGCCACCCCGAAGAGCGCCGGCCCACCGAGGAGGAATCTGTGCAGACCGAGAATCCCGGACGTACCAGGTGGCGGCGCTTCGCCGCGATGATGGTGCCCGCGACCGCAGCCGCCGGCGCCATCCTGTTCGGCATGTCGAGCGGCGCGATCGCGTCCGACATCACCGTCTCCGGCCAGACCTTCAAGATCAGCGCTGAGCGGCTCGAGGGTGACGGCTTCAAGCAGTACGGCGGCATCGTCAAGGAGAAGGACGGCACCGTCCACCCGGTCGCCCTCGCCGAGATCACCAGCGCCGACCTCTACAAGCTCTGCCAGTCGGTCCGTGCCGACCTGCCCGGGCTGCCGGTGGTGCTCACCATCAACGCCGGCGACGGCAAGGATCCGGCCAAGGCCAAGGACCTACTGATCGCGATGGACAGCCTGGACGGCAACGCGACCTTCGGCAACATCAAGATCGGCCGGGACGCATCCGATCTGAACCCGACGGCGCGCACCGGCTCGTTCGGGCAGAACGCCGAGAAGGTCACCATCCTCAAGCTGGAACAGGTCTCCCGCTACACCACCGCCTCCACCTTCAACCTGGTGGGCCTGCGACTCAAGGTCAACGTCGGGGACGCGGCCAAGAACAAGGAATGTTTCTGAGCTGAACCGGGGCCTGCGGCGGGCGATGGCCGCAGGCCGTTCCCGTCCCTCGTTTCCGCTCAGCCAGGAGGAGCACGTGACGCACGCTGATCCGCAACCCGTCCGCGCCGGTGGTGCCGGCCGGTTGTGGCGGGGCTTCCGCCGCTGGCGGCGGACCCGGCCGTTCTGGGGCGGCCTCTTCACCGTGCTGGCCGGGGCGGAGATGTTCGCCTCCACCCGGATGACCCTCAACGGCCTGAGCTTCCACAGCGGATCCACCGGGCTCTACTCGCTGCTGATCCCGATCATCCTGCTCACCTGCGGGCTGCTGCTCTGGTTCAGCCCGGGACAGCGGCTGTTCTACTCGATCGTCGCGGTGGTCACGACGATCTACTCGCTGATGGGACTCAACCTCGGGGGCTTCTTCCTCGGCCTGCTGCTCGGCATGATCGGCGCTGCTCTCGGCTTCGCCTGGTCGCCGATCGATCGGCCGGCCGGCGACCCCACCGAGGATCCCGGCGCCGACGAGCCGGTCGCCGAGGTGGCGCCGGCGCCCGCCTCGCACGTCCCCGGCCCGCGGGACGGGGTCCCGCCCTCGCATTACGAGGGCGCTCCGGCGCCGGAGACCAGCTCGAACGGCCCGCCGGAACCACCCGGCACCTCCCGCGATCCGCAGTACTTCGCGGTGGCGCTGGTGGTGCTCGGCCTCTCCGCCTCCGCGCTGGTGGCCACTGACCCGGCGCCGGTACGGGCGGCGACTCCCGCCGCCACGACCCCCACCAGCTGCGCGAAGCCGCCGGTGCGGGCCACCACTCCGTCGCCCTCGCCCAGCGCCGCCACCCCGACGCCGACGGCCAGCCCGAGCCCGTCGGCGGAGCCCAGCTCGGACGGCAACATCCTCACGGACATCCTGGACGGCATCGGAGACCTCTTCGGCGGCGGTCAGCGGGCCGCATCGCCCTCGCCGTCGGCGAGCCCGAGTTCGAGCGTCCCCTCGGCAGGGCCGTCCCGCACCCCGGCAGCGACCCCGACCGCAACCAGGTCGGACGCCCCCACTCCCACCTGCCCCCCGACGAAGCCGAGCGGGCCCCGCAAGGTGGAGGCGGGCCGGCTGATGCCGAAGATCGCCCCCGAGCCGGGGCAGCCGAAGGTGGCCCAGCAGCCGTCCAAGCTGACCGGCTCGAAGGTCACCATGACCGGGCTGCGGTTCGAGGGCATCGTCGACCTGCCGACCGCCGGCGGTTCGCTGAAGGCGCTGAAGTTCAGCATGAGCAAGGCGGTGACCGATGACTTCAAGCTGGTGACGGACGGGCCGGCGGGCCGCAACCAGCGTTTCGTCACCGAGCAGCTCACCGTCAAGGGTGACGTCGCCTTCTACGCCACCCGGTTCGTCGGCCGGCTGCTCGGCATCAAGATCACCCTGACCCCGGACCTGCCCTTCCCGGACGGCATCCCGATCACCTCGCCGATCCCGATCAGCTTCACCGATCCGGCGATCGACCTGGCGTTCGTGGACAGCGACACGCTCACCGCCAGGCCGGCGCTCAGGCTCGACCTCGCCTGACCCGGGACGGCCACGCGAAACGGCCGGGAGCCGGAGGATCCCCCTCCGACTCCCGGCCGTCGTCGTTCGCTCAGAGCCGACCCAGCGCCCGGCGCAGCGGGTCGAGCCCCAGCGACCCCAGGTCGAGCGCCTGGCGGTGGAACTCCTTGAGGTCGAAGTCGGCGCCCTTACGGGCCTTCGCCTCCTCCCGGGCCTGGAGCCAGATCCGCTCGCCCACCTTGTACGAGGGCGCCTGCCCCGGCCAGCCCAGGTAGCGGTTCAGCTCGAAGCGCAGGTTCTCGTCCGGCACCCGGCAGTGCGCCCGCATGAACTCCCAGCCCAGCTCCGGCGTCCAGCGCTCGCCGGGGTGGAAGCCGAACGGGTTGTCGGCCGGGATCTCCAGCTCCAGGTGCATGCCGATGTCGACGATCACCCGGGCGGCCCGGAACGCCTGCCCGTCGAGCATGCCGAGCTTGTCGCCCGGGTCCTCCAGGTAGCCCAGCTCGTCCATGAGCCGCTCGGAGTAGAGCGCCCAGCCCTCACCGTGCCCGGACACCCAGCACAGCAGCCGCTGCCAGCGGTTGAGCAGGTCGGCCCGGACGGCGGTCTGGGCGACCTGGAGGTGGTGACCCGGCACGCCCTCGTGGTAGACCGTGGTCACCTCGCGCCAGGTGGAGAAGTCGGTGATGCCCTGCGGCACCGCCCACCACATCCGGCCCGGCCGGGAGAAGTCCTCGCTCGGGCCGGTGTAGTAGATGGCGCCGTCGCTGGTGGGGGCGAGGCAGCACTCGATCCGGCGGACCTGGTCCGGGATGTCGAAGTGGGTGCCGTGCAGCTCGCTGATCGCCTTGTCGGCGAGCGCCTGCATCCAGTCGCGGAACGCCTCCTTGCCCTGGATGGTCCGGGCCGGGTCCGCGTCCAGCGCGGCCACCGCGTCGTCGATGCTCGCGCCGGGGCCGACGATCCGGGCGGCCACCGCCCGCATCTCGCCCTCGAGGCGGGCCAGCTCCGCGAAGCCCCAGGCGTACGTCTCGTCGAGGTCGACCCGGGCGCCGAGGAAGTACTGCGAGGCCAGCTCGTAGCGCTCCCGGCCGGCGGCCTGCTTCTGCCGGCCCTGCGGGGCCAGCTCGGTGCGGAGGAACTGCCCGAACTCGGCGGTGGCGGCCGTCGCGGCGGCGGCGCCCTTGCGCAGCTCCGCACCGAGCGCGCCGTCCGCGCCGAGCCGCTCGGCCAGGCCGTGGAAGAAGTTGTCGCCGTTCGGGTCGACCCAGATGTCGCACTGCTTGGCGACCTCGACCAGCTGCACCTGCGAGCTGACCCGGCCGGCCGCCGCCGCCTCGCGCAGCGTGCGCTTGTAGCCCTCCAGCGCGCCCGCGAAGCGGTTGAGCCGGGCGGCCACGTTCGCCTTGGCGTCGTCGCCCTCGGTCGGCATGAGGTCGAAGACCATCCGCAGGTCGTGCAGCCCGCTGGCGATCACGTTGACCTCGCTGCTGGTCTCGCCGGCCTCGTAGCGGGCGAGCTCCAGGCCGAGGCGCTCCTGCATGGCCTCCTTGGCGGTCCGCTCGGCCTCCGTGTCCGGCTCGGTCACGTCGAGGTCGGCCAGGGTGCGCCGGGTCAGATCGGCGCGGGCCGCGTAGCCCTCCGGGGTGAGGTCGTCGAGTTGGTCGTCGTAGCCGGCGATGCCGACGTAGGTGGCGCCGGTCGGGCTCAGCGGAGCCCAGTCGGCCACGTAGCGGTTGGCGAGGTCATCGATTCGTCCCACGATGCGACCCTACGTGACCGTGCCACCCCGATGTCGACCGTGTTTGCCGTCTTCAGGGCAGCAGGTCCGCGGGATCGAAATCGATGGGGAACGGCAGGTCCGCCTTGAGCCGCTCACCGGCCTCCGCCTTCGCCAGCGTCCGGTAGCCGCTCCAGTCGGAGGTGGAGAAGAGCTCCACCGAGACGCTCTGCAGCCGACGAACGATCTCCACCCGCATGAAGTAGGGCACCCCGGCCTCCGCGCAGCGCTGCGGCTTGTCCAGGAAGTCCTGCTGCCGGCTGGCCGGCGAGACGAACTCCACCGCCATCGTGCAGTACCGCACCGGGATCCAGCGGTCCTCGGTGTCCGTCTTCGGGAGCGTGTGCAGCAGTGTGATGTCGGGCTGGATCCAGTTCTGCGGATTGAAGGTCAGGTTGACGGGGCCGTACACGTACAGCCCGGCGGCCTCCGCCGCCGGGCTGAGGAGTCGGGCGAGTTTGATCTCACCGAAGCTGTTGGCGCCGGCTTCCGCGGGGGTCATGACCAGCCTTCCGTCGAGGCACTCGAAGCGCGCTTCCGGCAGGTCGCGCGGCGGAAGGTAACGGTCGGCCAGGGTCGTCGTCCAGAGCCCGTCGAAGTCGTACAGCGGGTCGAACCGGTCCGGCATCGCCATCGGCTGCGCACCTCCTCGACTGGTCAACGCCTCCACCATAGAGCGGTTGCTGTGGCGGTCGACACGGCGTCCGATTTTCGCGGGACTTCGTCGTACCCCTGCGGCAGAGTGTCAGGGGTGACAGCGGATATCACTCCTGACCGGGCGCCGGTGCGGAGCTGGCTGCCCGGTTTCGTCGCGCTCGGCGTGATCTGGGGTTCCAGCTTCCTCTTCATCAAGGTGGGGGTGGCCGAGCTGCACCCGCTGCACCTCACCCTCTACCGGGTGGCCACCGGCGCGCTGACGCTGCTGGTGGTGCTCGCCGTGCTGCGCGACCGACTGCCCCGCGAGCCCCGGGTCTGGGCGCACCTGCTGGTGGTGGCCGCCTTCGGCGTCGCACTGCCGTTCACCCTGTTCGGCTTCGGCGAGCAGCGGGTGGAGTCGATGCTGGCCGGCATCTGGAACGCCACCACGCCGCTGATCGTGCTGCCGCTGGCGGTGCTGGTGTTCCGCACCGAACGGCTGACCGTGCGGCGCGCGGTCGGGCTGGGGTTGGGCTTCGCCGGCGTGCTGGTGGTGCTCGGCGTCTGGGAGGGCGTGGGCGGGTCGCACTTCACCGGCCAGCTCATGTGCCTCGGGGCGGCGGCCTGCTACGGGGTGGCCATCCCCTACCAGAAGAAGTTCATCGCGGGCAGTTCATACTCCGGGCTGTCGCTGTCGGCGGCGCAGCTGCTGGTGGCGACCGCACAGCTCGCGGTGGTCGCGCCGCTGGTGGCGGGCGCGCCGCCGGTGCCCACCGGGCTCTCCGCGAAGGTGGTGGCCTCCGTGCTGGCGCTCGGCGCGCTCGGCACCGGGCTGGCCTTCGTGATCAACCTGCGCAACATCCGGGTCGCCGGGGCGAGCACGGCGTCCACCGTCACCTACCTGATCCCGGTGTTCGCGGTGCTGGTCGGCGCGGTGGTGCTCGGCGAGCGGATGAACTGGCACCAGCCGGTGGGCGCCCTGGTCGTGCTGGTCGGCGTGGCCGTCGCGCAGGGGATGCTCGGCAAGCGCCGGCCGCGTCCCGAGCCGGCCGCCGTTCCGGCGGCACGCGCCGTCGAGCCGGCCGCCCAGGGCTGACCCCTCAGCGGCGGCCGGCGGTCCACTTCACCAGGCGGTCGGCCTTCCAGGTGTTGATCACCCGGTTCGCCGGCACGCCGCAGAGCGCGGCACGCTCGCAGCCGAAGCGCTGCCAGTCGAGCTGACCGGGGGCGTGCGCGTCGGTGTTGACGGCGAACTTGCAGCCGGCCTCCAGGGCGCGGCGGATCAGCCGCTTCGGCGGGTCCTGCCGCTCCGGCCGGGAGTTGATCTCGACGGCCACGTCGTGCTCCGCGCAGGCCGCGAAGACCGCGTCCGCGTCGAAGTCGCTCTCCTTGCGGGTACGCGCCCGGTGCCCCCGGTCGCCCGGGCCGGTCACCCCGGCCGGCCGGGAGGAGACCATCCGCCCGGTGCAGTGGCCCAGGATGTCCAGGTGCGGGTTGGCGATGGCGGCCAGCATCCGGCGCGTCATCTTCGCCCGGTCGTCGTTGAGGCCGCTGTGCACCGAGCCGACCACCACGTCGAGCCGGGCCAGCAGCTCCTCGTCCTGGTCGAGCGACCCGTCGGCGAGGATGTCCACCTCGATGCCGGTGAGGATGCGGAAGCCCTTCGGCAGCGCCTCGTTGACCGCGGCCACGTGGTCGAGCTGCTTGCGCAGCCGGTCCGCGGTAAGCCCCCGGGCCACCTTGAGCCGGGGCGAGTGGTCGGTGAGCACCACGTACTCGTGGCCCAGTTCGACCGCCGCCAGAGCCATCTCCTCGATCGGTGAGCCGCCGTCGGACCAGTCCGAGTGGGTGTGGCAGTCGCCGCGCAGCGCGTCCCGCAGCTTCTTCGCGGCCTCGTCCAGGTCGGTGCCCTCGGTGGCGACCAGCCGGCGCAGGTAGACCGGCTCCTCGCCGGCCAGCGACTCGACCACGCAGCGGGCGGTGACGTCGCCGACCCCGGACAGCTCGGTGAGCTTGCCGGTGCGGGCCCGCTCGGCCACCTCGGCCGCCGGGAGGGCGCCGAGCGCGTTGGCCGCCGACCGGAACGCCCGGACCCGGTAGGTGGCCTCGTTCGCCCGCTCCAGCAGGAACGCGATCCGCCGCAGGTCGGCGATGGGGTCCCGGGCAGTCATGTCCTGCAACCTACGCGCCCGCGCCGGCCGCCGCGCGCCGTCGTGGGGGGTGTCGGGAGTGGACGCCGGTCAGCCGGCCGCGGCGGAGCCGCTCGGTGCCTTCGGGCAGCCGTGCCGGCGCTGCCAGGCGGCCACTTCGGCGGCCGGCCCGCGGTTGCCCCGCTTGCGCCACGAGTCGAGGTACTTCGCCGGCCAGATCACGCCCCGCCGGATCCACCAGTCGTCGTGCCCGGTGCACTTCGGGGAGAGCCCGAAGTGCAGGTGGCAGACGTTGTTGGCGTTGCCGGTCCGGCCCACCTTGCCGAGCTGCTGACCGGCCCGTACCCGGACGCCGGCGTCGACGCCGGCGGCGATCGCGCTCAGGTGCGACCCGTAGTAGCGGACCCCGTCGTCGCCGAGCAGCGAGACCGACAGCCCGCCGTTGTACGGCCCGAGCGGCCCCCGCCGGCTGAACCGGTCGACCCGGCTCACCTCGAGGATCACCCCGTCCGTGACCGCCACCACCGGCTCGCCGCAGTCGGCGAAGATGTCCGTCCCCGGGTACGCGGAGTGGGTCGGGTGGTAGTCGACGTTGCTGGCACGGACGGGGAAGACATGCCGCAGGTCGGTGCGGGTCGCCGACGGGGACGGCGCGGACGGGACGGCCGACGCCGTGGGGCCGGCGGGCTCGGTCGGCCGCGTCCCGGTGGCCCGCGTGCTCGGACCCTGCCACGAGTTGCCCGGCGCCGAGGTGGGGCGGTCGCCCGGGGCGCACCCGGCGGCCAGCGCCGCCACGAGCAGCAGGACCGGGTACGCCGGACGCGCGCGACGTCCGATCGATGGCGAGCGCATCCGGTCATCCTGACAGACCACTACCGTGGGGACGAACGCTGAGACGCGTCCGTTCCGCGCGGTCGCTCTGCGTGACCTCGGCACATCTACGTTCCGTGAAGGGGGCAGCGGTGACGAACGGGTGGCACGGCGTGGCCGGGGAGCCCGGCGCGGGGCCGGCGCGCCCGCTGCCGCGTACCCCGTCGGGGCTCTTCCCGTCCGGGGGGCCGATGCGGCCGAGCTACCGCGAGCCGTACCCGGTCACCGGCGCCGGCGTCGCGGTCGGCGCGGTGACCGCCTTCGCCTGGCTGCTGCTGTTCGGCCTGCTGGGCCGGGACGTGCCCGGCTACGCCTGGTGGACGCTGTTCGCCGGCGGGCTGGCCTGGCTGGTCGCGGCGGCGCTGGTCCGTTACGGCGACCGGGGGGTGGCCACCGGGGTCGCGATCGTCACGGCGGGCGGCTGGAGCATCGCCGCGGCGATCGTCGCGGTGCGCTGGGCGCAGAGCGGCGACTGGCCGCTCTGGTGACCCTCCGTGCCCGTTTCGCTGCGTAGCGAAGACCATCTTGACGTACGCGCGGTGACGGTCCACGCTCGCGGTATGGCCTGGACCACACCGCCGCGGCTCGACCCCGAGCGGAGCCGCCGCCGCCTGCAACTCCTCGCCGAGTTGGCCGGCGCCCGCACGGTGCGGCAGCGCGAACGGCCGCAGCAGCGGGCCCGCTCCGAGCGACTGCGCGAGCTCATCGCCACCCGCCGGCGCATCGCCGGCTGACCGACTTTCTCCAGGAACGGCCGGCCCTTCGGGGCGTTGACCGGTCGCCTGCCGACCCGACCGGTTAACGTGCATCGCGTGACGAGTCGGCGTGCTGCCGAGGCCAATTTGGGGGGACCGTGTCGTACTTCGCTGCTGCCGTGGCGCGCGTCGAGGGCGCCTGGACCGCCGAAGAGGTGAACCTGAGAGGGGTCACCGACATCGAGGAGGTGGCCGACCGGCTGCGCGACGTCGAGCCGGACGCCGACCTCTCGCTGCTCTTCGTCGAGGCCGACGACACGTACCTGGTGATCCTGCGCCTGGACGAGGGGGAGGACCTGCGGGTCTTCGGCTCCGACTCGGCGTACGCCGAGGAGTCCCGGCTGGGCGCGCTGCTGGTCGGCGACCTGAAGACCTCGGTCACCGGGCTGGAGGACGCCGACGAGCCGCGGCCGGCCGCCGGGGGCGACGAGGAGAGCGAGCAGCCGGCCGTGGACCCGGAGGCCGACCCGGTGGGCGACGCGGACATCCTCGCCGACCTGGGCATCCCGGCGCCGAAGCTGCTCGCCCTCAGCGGCCACGAGGGGATGATGCCGGCCGACGTCACCGCCGAAATCTGCCAGGTGCTCGGCTGCGCCGACGAGGTCGAGGAGCTGCGTGAGGTCTGAACCGCCCGGACCGGCGTGGACCGGCGGGGCGGAGCCGGCCGACGCCACCGATCCGGCGCTGGAGACCGTACGCCCGGGGCAGCCCACTCCGGGCCGGTTGGCCCGGGTCGGTCCCGGCGCGGACGAGGGGCTGGCCGACCCGGGCGGCGTGGGCCGGCGGCAGCGGCACGAGCTGTGGATGAGCCGGGCCCTGGAGATCGCGGTGACCGGCCCGGACAGCGTGCCGGCCGACGGCGCCGACGCGATCGAGGACGTCCCGGTCGGCGCGGTCGTCTACGGTCCGGACGGCGCCGAGTTGGCGATCGGCCGCAACGAGCGGGAGCTGACCGGCGACCCGACGGCGCACGCCGAGGTGCTGGCGCTGCGCCGGGCCGCCGAGCGGCTGGGCCGCTGGCGGCTGGAGGGCTGCACCCTGGTGGTGACCCTGGAGCCGTGCACGATGTGCGCGGGGGCGATCGCGCTGGCCCGGATCTCGACGGTGGTCTTCGGCGCGTGGGAGCCGAAGACCGGCGCCGTCGGCTCGCTCTGGGACGTGCTGCGCGACCGCCGCCTCACCCACCGCCCCGAGGTGTACGGCGGGGTGCGGGAGGCGGAGAGCGTCGCGCTGCTGCGGGCCTTCTTCCGCTAGACCGCCTGGTCAGGCGGGTTGCGGGGCGGGCCGCAGCAGGCTGGTGGCGACGGCGCGGGCGGCCTCTGTCCAGGCGGTGGGGCGCAGGGTGGCCGGATCCAGCCGGACGATCGACCGGGTGCCCTCGGCGTAGACCGTGGCGCCGTCCGGCGAGCGGAACTCGAAGGCGTAGCGGGCGCTGCTGGTGCCGAAGTGCTCCAGCCAGAAGTGCACCGCCACCGGCCCGACCCCGGTGACCGGGGCCCGGTAGGTGATGGTGAACTCGCGGACCGCGTGGAACACGTCGGGGGCGCCGCGCAGGTCGCCGCGGAAGGCGACACCGCGCTCGGCCCAGTAGGGCGTGAGGGCGCGCTCGAGCAGCACCGCGTAGCGGGC
Source organism: Micromonospora sp. NPDC004540 (assembly GCF_040610095.1). Taxonomy (NCBI): domain Bacteria; kingdom Bacillati; phylum Actinomycetota; class Actinomycetes; order Micromonosporales; family Micromonosporaceae; genus Micromonospora; species Micromonospora sp. NPDC004540. The sequence goes on along the minus strand of NZ_JBEXLR010000104.1, from coordinate 12,108 downwards.
GTTGTGCAGGATGCCCATGGCGTCGAGGTCGTCGAAGTGCACCGGGACGTGCTCGACGTGCCCGAAATCGGCGGTGGTCTGGCTCATGACGGACCTTCCGGTAGCAGGGTCGGGTCGGGGCAGAGCGCCCGCAGCCGGTTCAGCAGGCCCAGGCGGGCGTGCCGGTAGGTGGCGTCCGGGTCGAGCATCCGGGAGCGCATCGCCGCGCTGATGCCCAGCGCGTCGATCTCGTAGGCCAGTAGCGGCACATCCAGGTCCGCGGGGAGTTCGCCGAGCTCGACGGCCTCCCGGACGAGGCGTTCGAGGAAAGTGGTCCACCGGCCGAACGCCTCGGCGAGCCGGTCCCGGACCGGGCCGGGGCGGGCGTTGTACTCGAACTCGGTGTTGGCGAAGAAGCAGCCGCCGGGCAGCACCCGGGCGGCGTAGAACTCGATCCGGGCCTCGTGCAGCGCGTGCAGCCGCCGGACGCCCCGGGGAGCGCGCAGGGCCGGGGCGGCGATCCGCTCCTCCCACTGCGTCACGGCCCGGTCGACGGTGGCGAGTTGCAGCGCCTCCTTGGACCGCCAGTGCGCGAAGAGGCCGGACTTGCTGACCCCGAGCCGGTCGGCGAGCTGGGCGAGGGAGAGCCCGTCCAGCCCGACCTCGGTGGCCAGCGCCACGGCGGTGTCCAGCACCGCGGTGCGGGTGCGGTCGCCGCGGGCGACGCGGCCGTCGGAGGTCATGCGGGCAGCGTAACGGAAATAAGACCGACCGGTCGTATTTATTTGTGTGACCCCGGTAACGCGACCGCCCCGTCACCGGGCGGTGGCGGGGCGGTCGAGGATCGGGTCGGGTCAGGCGATGACGGTGTCGAGGGCGATCTCGACCATCTGGCCGAAGGTCTGCTCGCGCTCCTGCGACGTGGTCTTCTCGCCGGTCTTGATGTGGTCGCTGACGGTCAGGACGGTCAGCGCGCGGGCCTTGAACCGGGCCGCGATGGTGTAGAGCGCCGCCGACTCCATCTCCACGGCCAGCACGCCGTAGTCGGCGAGGGTGTCGTAGAGATCCGGCCGGTCGGTGTAGAAGGCGTCCGCGGCCAGGATCGGGCCGACCCGCATGGTGATCCCGCGCCGCTCGGCCACCTCCACCGAGGTGCGCAGCAGCCCGAAGTCGGCCACCGGGGCGTAGTCGATCAACCCGTCGAACCGCATCCGGTTCATGTTCGAGTCGGTGGACGAGCCGATCGCCGCCACCACGTCGCGCAGCTGGAGGTCCTCGGACAGGGCACCGCAGGAACCGACCCGGATCAGCGTCTTCACGCCGTACTCGTTGATCAGCTCGTGGGCGTAGATGGAGGCGGACGGCATGCCCATGCCGGAACCCTGGACGGAGACCTCGACGCCGTTCCAGCGGCCGGTGAAGCCCAGCATGCCGCGAACCGTCGTGTAGCAGCGGGCGTCCTCGAGGTAGGTCTCCGCGATCCACTTGGCCCGCAGCGGGTCGCCCGGCATCAGGACCCGCTCGGCGATCTCTCCCGGCTCAGCGCCGATGTGCGTACTCATGACAAAGATCCTGCCAGGCCGGGCCGGGGGATACCGGTTCGGCGTCCAGACCCGGGGTCCTGTACCCTACTCGGCGGTGGCGTGTCCGAGTGGCCTAAGGAGCACGCCTCGAAAGCGTGTGAGGGTTTACGCCCTCCGCGGGTTCAAATCCCGCCGCCACCGCTCGTGAGATGCGAGAACGCCCGGTCGATCCGTGAGGATCGGCCGGGCGTTCCGCATCTGGTCTCAGCTGCGGTCCCAGTTCGCGCTCAGGAGGCGTCGGCGGCCCAGCGCAGCACGGTGGGGTTGAGTGGGTCGCCCATGTCGAGCACGATGTCTGCTCGGTCGAGCGGTCGCGCCTCTGCGCGGTACAACTCCTGCCCGGGTAGGTACCGGCCGCGGTACCGCTGTTCGACGGCGGCCGCCGAGCCGAACAGGTCAAGATCGCGTTCCAGGGCCCGCCGCAGTGTCACCTCCGGCGCGACGTGCAGGTACAGCGCCACGTCCCAGTGTTCCCGCAGTTCAGGACGTAGGAGGAAGACGCCGTCGAACAGGAGGATCGCGTGGGCCGCGGCTCGCTGGTACGTCGGCGGCACCGGCTCGTCGGCCCGGTGGTCGTACGCGGCTGGCAGGTAGTGTCCGTCGCCTCCGGGGCCAAGCGGGCGCAGGACCGAGTCGATGATGATGTCGTGGTCGAACGAGTCCAGGTAGTAGCCCTCGGCGGACAAGGAGCCGCGTCGCCGACGCACAGCTGCCGGTCGGTGGAAGCGGTCCACGCTGAGTCGGATCACGTCCTGCTGTTGGCCCAGCAGGTGGGCGAGATCGTCCGCCAGGCGGGTCTTACCGGCGGCGTCGGGCCCGTCGATGGCCACTCGCAGTGGGTGTGAGCCTCGGGCTCGTCCGAGGTGGTCGGCCAGGCGCATCAGCACCTGCTCACGTTGGTTCGGCTTCACCTGCCGCATGGTAGGTCCGGGGCTGCGGAAAGCCCCCGGGTCCGGGACCCGGGGGCGTCGAGCACTCAGATGACCTTGATCGGGGTGGAGAGCAACTCGTTGTCCGCCGGGATCGCGTCCCGGTTCGGACTCAGGTCCGCGGCCGCCCGGAAGGTGAGCTTCCCGAGGGCCAGGTCGTCGGCGGTCACGGTGTAGGTGAACGCAAAGCGGCTGGTCCTGCCCGTCTCGCTGACCGGAACCGTCTGCTTCACCGCCCCGAGATGGGAGTAGTCCCCCGCGATGCTCTTGTAGAGGTCCACCTGGACGTTCTCCTCGTACCGGGTGTTCTGGACGTGGACCTCGACCGTGACGGTCTGCCCCGCCCGGGCACTCGTCGGCACCTTCACCCGCACGATCGCCACGTCATGGGTACGCACCTCGACCACCCGGGTGATCGAGTCGCTGCGCCCGTCCGGCGTCTCCACCGTCAGCCGGACCGGGTAGTCACCGTCCCGGGGGAAGCGGTGGACGGGGTTCGGCTCCGTCGAGGTCGCACCGTCGCCGAAGTCCCAGGCGAAGGACTCGAGGCCCGCGCCGGCCGGATCGTGGGCGGTGTTGGAGAAGGCGACGAGGTCGAACGAATTGGGGTCGCTCCGGTAGTAGGAAAAGTTGGCGACGGGATCGGGCGCCTCGGTCAACTGGAAGGCGTGCGAGGCGATGCCGTCCCCGCTGACCTGGAACAGGTACGTCCGGCCGGCTTCCGCCACGAAGGTCAGCGAGCGGTAGTCGTAGAGACCGGTGCACCGGACGAAGGACAAGCCGCCGAGCGAGGAGCCGAGGTAGACGTTGATGCCGGCGTACATCGGGTTCGTCTGGGCGACGACCGACACCGTGGTCGTCGGTGTGTACGAGTACCAGGTGGTGTGCTGCGAGGAGGCGCAGACCGACGTCTCGCCCGCCTCCCTGCTGGCCGCCTCGTAGGGCTGGGTGTTCGAGTAGGGCAGCCCGGTGACCCGCGTGGCGTCGGCGAAGTTGTCGTTCGGCGGCGGCGGGACGTAGCTGATCGAGAACCGGAGCGACCCGCCGCCCACCCCGCCGTTGCCGCAGCAGACGCCGATCATGAAGCGGTAGGTGGTCCCGGCGGTGACCGGGAAGGCGACCCTCGACTGTTGGGCCTGATAGTCGTCGTTGCAGGCCAGCTGGGTGAACGCCCCCGGTTCCCCGGTCCAGGCGGAGAGCACGGTGTCGTAGTCGCTGCCAATCGTGTCCGCCTGGAGGCGGCCGTCCCGCTCCGGCGTGACGGTGAACCAGACCGAGCCCTTGTTGGAGCAGGTCGTCGGGTCGGTCGGGCCCGTCGTTGCTCCGCTGGAGTCGATGGTGGTGGTGAAAGGAACGGCCTCCACCGCGATGGCGGCGGAGTAGTCGTCGTTCGCCGGCGCGGCGAAGGCCGCGGTCTGCCCCGTGGCGAGCAGGGCGATCACCCCGACGAGAGCGACGACGAGTCGTGCGGCATTGCGTCTGACCACTGGATGTCCTCTCGGGCCCCGTGTCCCTTGTGGATATGACCGGTTGACCGTAGGGCGAGGAATCGAGCGGTGTCGCTAAGAGAACCATTAGTTTCGGTTAAGAAGGCACGTCAGCAGGGGCCGTAGCCCTCGTCGAAGAGGCGGCGGGCCCAGTCGGCGTACCCGGCGATGATCTTCCGGACCGTGCTGCCGTCGTGCAGGAAGAGGTACGCCCGATCGCCGTCCCGGGCGAGCAGCCCGTCGAACCGCTGCATCTCCTGTGGAGCATCGAGCTCGACCACCGACGGGTACGCGTCGTGCACCGCGTCGACCGGCGTGCCGACCGTGATCCCCTCGGGTGTGCTCATCGGGTCGTCGAGCCAGAGCAGGACGAGCCGGTCGTCGACGAAGATCGGGCTTACCGTGCCGTGACCGGCAAGCGTGGGCCCGCACGCGTCCTCGTCGGTGCGCAGCACACCGCGCCGGGTCAGGTCCTCCTCGGTGGCGCCGAACTCGGCGTTGCCGAGCCCGTCGAGGCTGACCACCTCGGCGGCGCCGACCGGCCGGGCCGGCACGTCCGGCCCCTGTGGACGGACACCGCTGCCGGCGATCGAGGCGGCCGCCATCAGCGCGGCGATGAATCCGAATTGTCGCAATCTCATGCAATCCCCCAGTCCCCAACGGGGCCGGGGCGAGGAGGTTGCTGGTGCTGCTCGGATTGCCGTAGTTCCCACTCGTCGGCCAGCTCGTCCCAGTAGTCGGCGGAGAGCCCGCGCCGGCCGTGCGCCAGCCAACCGGCCGTGTCGCCCTCCAGGTGCAGGCCCAGCTCCGCGAACGGGTCGATCCACGGCCCCGGCTCGGCGCCGAGCCGGGCGAGCGCCGCGTTGATCGGCCACTCGGCGCGTGGCCGGTCCAGCCGGTCGTCGAAGCACGGCCCCCAGCTCGGTTCGCCGCCCAGCCAGACCGCCGCGGCCTGGTGGCCCAGCCCGCCGGCGAACTCGGCCTCCAGGTACGCCACCGGCCCCTCCCGGGACCAGCGGGCCAGCAGTTCGTCCAGGGCGGGCGAGAGGACGAGCTGGAACGGCTGCTCCGCCGAGGGCTCCCCGGTGGCGAAGTCGGGCAGCCGGCCCGTCAGCTCCTCGACGAGCTGCGGGGTGACCGGCAGCAGCGCGAAGTCCTGGCGGAGCGCGGCGAGCACCGCGTGGTCCAGGCCGGCGGTCTGCTCGCGGAGCAGCTCGACGTCGGCGACCACCGCGCTGAGCTGGTAACTCATCCGGTCCCCTCGGCGTCCACAGGGTGTGGATGGAACATGTGTACGACGGCCGGTCAGTCCTCCGCGGCCGGCGGCGGGTCGGTCATCTCGAAGGCCATGAGGGTGGCGCCCACCCGGACCGTACCGGGCGCGTGCGGCGGCTGGGCGGCGTCGTGCAGCTCGGTCATGATCGCGTGCAACCGCCCGCGCGCCGCCGCCCAGGCGTCGGGGGAGACCCACAGCTCGGCGTCGGTGGTGACGCCGGACGTGCCCGGGGAGCGGTGCGCCACCCGGTCGAGCAGGTTGCGGGCGAGCGACTCGGCGAGCAGCGGCTGCCCCTCCCGCTGCTCGGTGAGCCAGGGTCCGCGTACCGCGCGGTAGCGGCGTTCCCGGCCGCCGCGCCGGGCGCGCACGTCGGCCAACTCGACCAGGCCGGCGGCGTCGAGCCGGCGCAGATGCTGGCTGGCGAGGGCGTGCGAGATGGCCAGTTCCCGGGCGAGCGCGGCCGCGGAGAGCGGCGCGCTCCACAGCAGCGAGAGCATGCGCAGTCGTACCGGGTGGGCCAGCGCGCGCAGGCGCGGGTCGGTGGTGCTCACGGCCGCCATTGAACCGCACCCACCCGTCGCGCTCACCCCCAAGCATTGACTTGGGGGTCGGGTGTGGACAGAATCGCACCGCACGGGGGAGGTGCCATGAGCTGGGGTACGACCAGGGTGCTGGGCAACCGCGACGCCGGGCGCTACCTCGCCGCCGTCCTGGTCTCCGGCTTCGGCACGGCGGCCATGCTCCTGGTGGCCGGGATCTGGGTGAAGGACCTGACCGGGTCGAGCAGCCTGGCCGGGCTGGTCACCCTCGGCACCTGGGGCCCCACCCTGGTCGCCCCGCTGATCGGAGTGCTGGCCGACCGGTTCCGCCGCCGGCCGCTGCTGATCGCCCTGCACCTGGCCATGGCCGCCCTGCTGCCGGTGCTGCTGCTGGTCGACTCGGCCGCCCGAGCCTGGCTGATCTTCGCGGTGATGGTCGCGTACGGGGTCAGCTTCGTGCTGATCGACTCGGCCGAGGCGGCGCTGGTGCCGGCCGTGGTCCCCGGCGAGCTGCTCGGCGACTTCAACGGGCTGCGGACGACGGTCAACGAGGGCATGAAGCTGGTCGCCCCGCTGGCCGGCGCCGGCCTCTTCGCCGCGTACGGCGGGCACCCCGTGGTGCTCCTCGACGCCGCCACCTTCGCGCTCGCCGCGCTGCTGCTCGCCCTGATCCGGGTACGCGAGGCGCCCCCACCCCCGCCCGAGCGCTGGACCCGCCAGCTCGCCGAGGGACTCGGGCACCTGCGCCGGCATGCCCTGCTGCGGCATCTGGTCGCCTGCACCGGAGCTGCCATCCTGCTGATCGGGATCAACGGCGCCCTCGCCTACGCGGTGGTGGACGACGGCCTGCACCGGCCGCCGGAGTTCAACGGCGTGCTCGGCACGATGCAGGGTGTCGGGTCACTGATCGGCGGCCTGGCCGCGGGGACCCTGCTGCGGCGGCTCGGCTACCGGAGGGTGACCGCTGCGGCGGCCGCACTCCTGGCCGCCGGTCTCGCGCTGCGGGCCGCACCCGGCCTCGGTCCGGTCGTCGCCGGCACCCTGGCGGTCGGCGTCGGGGCTCCGCTGGTGCTGATCACCGTCTGGACCGCGGTGCAGCGGGAGACGCCGAACGCGCTGGTCGGGCGGGTCTCCGCGACCGTCAACACGCTGACCTTCGGCCCCGGCACGCTCGCCGTGCTCGCCGGCGCGAGCCTGCTGGTCCTGGTGGACCACCGGGTGATCCAGCTGACCGGGGCCGCCGGCGCGCTGCTGCTCGCCGGCTGGGCGCTGCGCGGCGGTCGGCGTCCCGGTGCACCAGTGGGCCCGCGTGCCGGCGCACCGGAGGGCCCGCCTACCGCCGGCCTGGAGGAGGCCGCCCCGCCGGCCGCCGCCCCGGCTGGCGGGACGGCGGAGCGGGGCTGACGGCGTACCCGGGCAGGGGTCGACCCGGGTGGCGCCCGCCCCCTGCCCGCAGCAACGGTCAGCCGGTGAAGCCGCCGTCCGCGTTGATCGTCGCGCCGGTGACGTAGCTGCCATCCGGCCCGGCCAGGAAGGCCACGACGGCGGCGATCTCGGCCGGCTCCGCGTACCGGTTCAGAGCCGTGAAGCTGCGGATGGCGTCCGCGTTCGGCCCGTCCGCCGGGTTGGCGTCGGTGTCGGTCGGGCCGGGGTTGACCAGGTTCACGGTGATCCCCCGGCCGCCCAGTTCCCGGCCGAGGCCCCGGGTCAGGCCGGCCAGGGCCGTCTTGCTCATCGAGTAGAGGGCGAGACCGGGGAACACGGCCCGCTCGGCCACGTTGCTGCCGATGTTCACGATCCGGCCCCCGTCGGTAAGGTGCCGGACCGCCGCCTGGGCGAACACGAACGGCGCCCGGACGTTGACCGCGATCGTCCGCTCGACCTCCTCCGGGCCTAACTCCGTCACCGGGCCCACGAGGAACACCCCGGCGTTGTTGACCAGCACGTCCAGCCGCCCGAACTCCCCGGCGACCCGGTCGACCGCCGCGCGCGCCGCCGCCGGGTCGGCGCTGTCCGCCGGCACCGCGAGGGCGCGCCGCCCCACCGCCTTGATCTGCTCCACCACTTCGGCCGCCCGGTCGGCGCGCCGCTCGTAGGTCAGCGCCACGTCGGCGCCCTCCCGGGCCAGCCGCAGGGCCACCGCCGCCCCGATTCCCCGGCTGCCGCCGGTCACCAGTGCCACTTTTCCGTCCAGAACTCCGGTCATGCCACCAGCCTGGTCGGCGGCGCCCGGGGAGTCTGGCGGCGATCAGACGCCGCGTTCACACGCCACGCTCCGGTCGGCCTCATGGCTCCCTGGCGTCAATTGACCTGTTGATCCTGGCGGCCGGCGCCGTGGTCGCCTCGGTTCTCGCCGCGTCGCTGACCGCCGTTGCGAGTTCGGCGGCGTTCTCGAACGCAGACGCCGCCCGTGCGATCTCGTCTTCACTGAGCACGACGCGTCTTGCGCGGTCCAGCATCTCGGTCGCGGTCTCCGGGTCGTGCAGCACCATCGCCAGTTCGGCGCGGTAGATCAGGGCCTCTACGTGCGCGACCGGGTCGTCGTCGGACTGCGGGTGGGCCAGAGCGCTGTCGAGGATTCGGACGGCTTGTCGGACGTCACCCCTGGAGTCGGCCTGCACCACAGCGTTCGCCATAGCCTTGGCCAAACGCCCTCCAGGCGTGGTCGCTGGCGGGGGAGCAGTGGTGGCATTCCGAACGACGCGGATCCAGTTGCCGCCTGGGTCGATGACGCTGAATCCGCTCAACCCGTTGTAGTTCCTCCGGGCTCTGGGTCGGGTCATTCGCGGTGTTCCGGACAGCAGTACCTTGCCGTACGCGGCGCGCATGCCGGCGGCGAACGCCCGGTGCAGTTCCTCGATGTCCGAGGTGAGTACGAGGCAGGAGCCGTATGACTGACCCGGCTGGAATCCGGTGATCTCGAAGAAGTGCAGGTGCAGATCTTCACGCTGCAACGCCACGTATGCGTTGGGCTTGTGCTGCTTGTACGTCGTACGGAATCCGAGAACCTCGTAGAAGGCGACGATGTCGTCGATGGATGCGCAGGGCAGCAGGGGAATGGTCACCTCGTTGGCCATGCGTCCTTCCTAGGCACCGCAGGGTGCCCGTCGCACATGGAAATAGCCGATCGTCCTGTTCGGTCATCCGATCGGTCGACCGGCCAGCCTCACGCCCTGAGCAGGCGAGTCACTGCTTCGGTGTGCGTGGGAATCGTTGTTCCAGCCCGTCGAGGAGGGCGCCCAGGCCGGTCTCGAAGGTCCTGTCGGGTGCGGCGGCGTAGGTTGCCGCCGCTGGTGTTTCGAGGCGGGCGCGTAGGCGTGGGTAGCCCATGGCGATCTCTCGGGCCTTGTTCATGGCGTCCTTGAGCTGCTCTTCTGCGGCAGGGTCCTCGTTGAGTTTCCGGTTCAGGGAGGCGTTGGCGGCGGTGCCGGCCGCGTTGCCGAGGACGTAGGTGAAGACGGCGGCGGTGGCCTGGTCGGCCTGGTCGCTGGTGAAGCCGGCGGCCTCGTAGACGGCGAGGCTGTGGTCGTCGTGGCGGGCCTTCCCTTCGCCGTAGACGACGTGGGCCGCGAGGACCTGCACCAGCCAGGGGTGCCGGGTGAACATCGCGTGCAGGTCGGTGGCCATGGTGGTGGCTGCGCTGCGCCAGTCGTCGACGGCCGGGTCGGGCAGGGTGAGGTCGCTCCAGACCCGGTCGGTGGCGAGCAGGACGAGGTTGTCCTTGTTCTTGACGTGCCAGTACACGGCCGTGGCGGCGGAGTTGAGCCGTTTGCCCAGGGCGCGCATGTTCAGGCCCTCGATTCCCTCGGCATCCAGAAGCTCGATGGCGGCGCGGACGATCTGGTCACGGGTGAGGGCGTCGCGTGGCATGCCGCGACGATAAGCAGCTTCTTGCACAAAGTTCAAGAGGGCTCTTGCACATCGTTCAAGTCAGCGCCTACTGTCTCCTTCGACAGCCACTTGCACTAAGTTCAAGTCGAAGGAGAGTCACGTGACCACCCTCGCCGCCGCCATGCAGCTGCTCGTTGCCGCCGCCTTCGTCAGCATCCCGGTGGTCCGCCACCGCTACGGCCCTGCCGCGAGGGCCGCCGCGGTCGCCGAGCTCCGCCGCCAGAACGTCCGTCCGGCGGTGTTGGAGGAGAACAAGCTCCGGTTCGACGCGGGCGGCCATGAGACCGCAGCCCCGGCTGCGGTCGCCGCCGTGATGATCACCATCGCCGCACTGAACTTCGCCGGCGCCGACCTGGCGCAGATCCTGACCTGGATCTTCTCCTCGCTGGTCGTGCTGATGAACGTGGCGATCGTCTACAGCAACCTCACCGCGGTGAAGTCCGTGCAGGCCGCCTTCCGCCGCAAGGGCGACCCAGAGCTGGCCCGCGTCGAGGTCGCGCCCTTCCTGCAGGCAGCCGAGGGCGCCTTCCCCCGCTGGGTGCGCGCCCAGACCTACCTCCGCAACACGGTGGTCTTCGCCGGCTCCGCAATCGCCCTGGTCGCCGTCTCGGTGGCCTGACCGGGGCGTGGGCGCCGCCGAACTCGTACCGGAGGCAGACCGGCCGGAACAGGGGCAGGTGAGACGACAACTGAGACGAGTGCGACGTGGAGACGACGAAGGGCCGGCCCCACGGCGGGAGCCGGCCCTTGCGTCGACGGCGGAGGATACGAGATTCGAACTCGTGAGGGTGTTAACCCAACACGCTTTCCAAGCGTGCGCCCTAGGCCTCTAGGCGAATCCTCCGCGAGCCAGGATACAGGTCCCCGACGGGCGGGCCACCCCACCACCCCCTGAAGATCCACCCCCGGTCGGGTAGGCTAGGCGGCACCCCCCGTGCGGCGTGCATCTCGTGAACCTCCCCAGGGCCGGAAGGCAGCAAGGATAAGCGGGCTCTGACGGGTGCACGGGGGGCCTTTCTGTCTCCGGGTGCCGGTAACGTCCCCCGCAGGCCAGGTGACGGGGTGGTGGGTGGTCACCCGCGCCCGACCGGCGCAGAATGGCTCGGTCGAGAGGAGGCGGGACGGGTGGCACTGGCCCTTTACCGCAAGTACCGGCCCCGTACGTTCGCCGAGGTCATCGGCCAGGAGCACGTCACCGAGCCGTTGTCGCAGGCGCTGCGCAGCGGCCGGCTGAACCACGCGTACCTCTTCTCCGGCCCCCGGGGCTGCGGCAAGACCTCCAGCGCCCGCATCCTGGCCCGCTCGCTCAACTGTGAGCAGGGCCCCACTCCGGAGCCCTGCGGCCAGTGTGAGTCGTGTCGCTCGCTGGCTACCGACGGCGCCGGCTCGATCGACGTCATCGAGATCGACGCGGCCAGCCACGGTGGCGTCGACGACGCCCGTGAGCTGCGCGAGAAGGCGTTCTTCGCCCCGGCTCGCAGCCGGTTCAAGATCTACGTCATCGACGAGGCGCACATGGTCTCGTCGGCCGGCTTCAACGCCCTGCTCAAGCTGGTCGAGGAGCCCCCGGAGTACGTCAAGTTCATCTTCGCCACCACCGAGCCGGAGAAGGTCCTCGGCACGATCAAGTCGCGGACCCACCACTACCCCTTCCGGCTGATGCCGCCGAAGGTCCTCCGGCCCTACCTCGAGCAGCTCTGCGAGGCCGAAGGGGTCAAGGTCGAGCCGGCGGTCTTCCCGCTGGTCGTGCGCGCCGGTGGCGGCAGCGCCCGGGACAGCCTCTCCGTGCTCGACCAGCTCATCGCCGGCGCCGGCCCGGAGGGCGTCAGCTACGCCCGGGCCGCCGCGCTCCTCGGCGTCACCGACTCCGCGCTGATCGACGAGATGTGCGACGCGCTCGCCGCCGGGGACGGCGCGGCCGCGTACGCCACCGTCGACCGGGTCGCCGAGGCCGGGCACGACCCGCGCCGGTTCGCCTCCGACCTGCTGGAGCGGCTGCGCGACCTGATCGTCATGCAGCAGGTGCCGGACGCCGCCGCCAAGGGCCTCATCGACGGCCCCGCCGACCAGATCGAGCGGATGGCCGCCCAGGCCCAGCGACTCGGTCCGGCCACCCTGTCCCGCTGCGCCGACATCGTGCACAACGGCCTGGTCGAGATGCGCGGCACCACCGCGCCCCGGCTGCTGCTGGAGTTGATCAGCGCCCGGATGCTGCTGCCCGGCCTGGACGATTCGGCCGGTGGCCTGCTCCAGCGCCTAGAGCGGATGGAGCGCCGGCTCACCCTGGGTGGCGCCGAGCCGCCGCCGGCCGCCGCCGGCCCCGCGCCGGTCGCGCCCGCCCCGGAGGTACGCCCGGCGTCTTCCGCCCCGACCGCGGTTGCCGCCGCGCCCGACCCGGAGACCGCCGGCACGCCGGCGGCTGCC
>NZ_JBEXLR010000103.1:0-22982 GCF_040610095.1 Micromonospora sp. NPDC004540 | reverse complement strand
GGCGGCGTCTACGGCGGCGGCCGTCCGCAGGGCGGCGGTCGCGGGGGCGCGGTCTACGGCGGCGGCCCGCAGGGCGGTGGCCGCCCGCAGGGTGGCGGCGTCTACGGCGGCGGTGGCGCCCCCGGCGGTGGCGGCTACGGCGGCGGCCGGCCGGGTGGCGGAGGCTACGGCTCCGGCCGGGCCGAACCGCCGCGCCGCGAGCCCGACCACCGGGACCCGCGCGGTGGCCGCCGCGACGGCGGCTACGGCGACCGGGGCCAGCAGTACGGCCAGGTCTCCGGCGGCGGCCGGGACTACCGGGGCGACCGCTACTGAACGCACGAAAGAGGGGGTGACCGCCGGACCGGCGGTCACCCCCTCTTCTTCTCGTCTCAGATGCGGCGCAGCACCGCGACCACGCGACCCATGATGGTGGCGTCGTCGCCGGGGATCGGGTCGAAGGCCGGGTTCTGCGGCATCAGCCAGACGTGCCCGTCGCGCCGCCGGTAGGTCTTCACGGTCGCCTCGCCGTCGAGCATGGCGGCCACGATGTCGCCGACCTCGGCGGTCGGCTGCTGCCGGACCACCACCCAGTCGCCGTCGCAGATCGCCGCGTCGAGCATCGAGTCGCCCTTGACCTGGAGCATGAAGACCTCGCCCTCACCGACCAGCTCTCGGGGGAGCGGGAAGATGTCCTCCACCGCCTGCTCGGCGAGGATCGGGCCACCGGCGGCGATCCGACCCAGCATCGGCACGTACGCCGGGGCGGGGCGCTGGGCGCGGGCCGCCTCGTCGTCGACGTCGCCGGGGGCCCGGACGTCCACCGCGCGCGGCCGGTTGGGGTCGCGGCGCAGGAAGCCCTTCTTCTCCAGCTCCTTGAGCTGGTAGGCGACGCTCGACGGGGAGACCAGGCCGACCGCCTCGCCGATCTCGCGCACGCTCGGCGGGTAGCCGTGGCGCTCCACCCAGGTGCGGATGAACTCCAGGATCCGGCGCTGCCGGGCCGTGAGGTCGACCGTCGCCGGGTCGGGGAAGCTGCTGACCACCGGGGTGACCGGACGCACGGCGGGCTGGGCCGCCCGACTGCGCGCGGTGCGGGGTCGACGGGTCGCCGGCGGACCCGCCCCGTCGATCGGCTGCGGGTTCTTCTGCCGGCTGGCCCGGTCCTCGGTCACGTCCGTCCTCCCTGGTCGGCGCTGGGTGCCTCGTCGGCTCGTGGTGCGTGCTCAGGTGGTGCTGACGACCGGTCCGCCGCGATCCGCCGCGCCCGGTCGTTGTTGACCGTATAGGTGAGATCGGCCATTTTCAAACATCTGTACGACCTGTTGTCGGCGTGTCGCGGCAAAATCCTGGATTTCCGAACGCCTGTTCTGATAAATGGTACGTCGCTCTCGAACGAATGTTCCATCCCGGCGTCCCGTGACCCCGGCGGCCTCCGGCCGTTGGGCTCCTCGGTACGCCGGGGACAGGGTGGCACGGGTGAGTGATTCTGATGACGCGCCGGACACGCCGGCCAACTTGACCTCGCTAGTACGACGGCATACGGTCGACCCCTAGATGTTGTGGTTACATGGGCGTAAGTCGCCTACAGGTTGGGTCCGGTTACCGACCGCACTCCCCGCACCGCCGACCCGGCGGCGGCCATCGAGAGATGGTGCCGTCGCGGTGACGCGTGCCCGGAGGCGGGCGGTGGGCCGCAGTCGATGAAGGAGGTCAGGCGATGCGGTGTCCGTACTGCCGGCACGCCGACTCCCGGGTGGTCGACTCGCGGGAGGCCGACGACGGCCAGCTCATCCGGCGGCGGCGGTCCTGCCCGGAGTGCGGCAAGCGGTTCACCACCGTCGAGGAGGCGGTGCTCGCGGTGGTCAAGCGCAGCGGGGTGACCGAGCCGTTCAGCCGCACCAAGATCATCGGCGGGGTGCGCAAGGCGTGCCAGGGCCGGCCGGTCGACGACGACTCCATCGCGCTGCTCGCGCAGAAGGTCGAGGAGACCGTCCGGGCCAAGGGGGCCGCCGAGATCCCCAGCAATGAGGTCGGGCTGGCCATCCTGGGGCCGCTGCGCGACCTCGACGAGGTGGCCTACCTGCGGTTCGCCAGCGTCTACCGCTCCTTCGACTCGCTCGCCGACTTCGAGCGCGAGATCGAGACGCTGCGGGAGGCGGCGCGCGCCCGCGAGGGCGCCGGGGCGGTCGGGGCCGCCGGCGCGACCAGTTGAGTTTCACGGGTTTCTGACAGTTTGACGACGCGCGGTGGGTGACCGCGCTGACGAGGGGGGCGAGGGCGTGACGACCAGCAAGTCACGGAACAAGGCCGGGGCAGGGCTGAAGATCGAGCGCGTCTGGACGACCGAGGGGGTGCATCCCTACGACGAGGTCACCTGGGAGCGCCGCGACGTCGTGATGACGAACTGGCGGGACGGTTCGATCAACTTCGAGCAGCGCGGGGTCGAGTTCCCCCAGTCCTGGTCGGTCAACGCGGCCAACATCGTGACCACCAAGTACTTCCGGGGCGCGGTGGGGACCCCGGAGCGGGAGTGGTCGCTGCGGCAGCTCATCGACCGGGTGGTCGACACCTACCGCACCGCCGGCGAGGAGTACGGCTACTTCGCCACCCCGGCCGACGCCGAGGTGTTCGCGCACGAGCTGACCTGGATGCTGCTGCACCAGGTGTTCAGCTTCAACTCGCCGGTCTGGTTCAACGTCGGCACGCCGTCGCCGCAGCAGGTCAGCGCCTGCTTCATCCTCGCCGTCGACGACTCGATGGACTCGATCCTCGACTGGTACAAGGAGGAGGGGCGGATCTTCCAGGGCGGCTCGGGCGCCGGGGTCAACCTCTCCCGCATCCGTTCCTCGAAGGAGCTGCTCTCCTCCGGCGGCACCGCCTCCGGCCCGGTCAGCTTCATGCGCGGCGCGGACGCCTCCGCGGGCACCATCAAGTCCGGCGGCGCCACCCGGCGTGCGGCCAAGATGGTCATCCTCGACGTCGACCACCCGGACATCGAGGAGTTCGTGGCGACCAAGGCGCGCGAGGAGGACAAGATCCGCGCGCTGCGGGACGCCGGCTTCGACATGGACCTGGGCGGCGCGGACATCGTCAGCGTGCAGTACCAGAACGCCAACAACTCGGTGCGCGTCTCCGACGAGTTCATGACCGCGGTGGAGAACGGCGGCGGCTTCGACCTGCGCGGCCGGCTCGACGGCCAGACCATCGAGACGATCGACGCCAAGAAGCTGTTCCGCACCATCTCCCAGGCCGCCTGGGAGTGCGCCGACCCCGGCCTCCAGTACGACGACACCATCAACGACTGGCACACCTGCCCGGAGACCGGGCGGATCACCGCGTCGAACCCGTGCTCGGAGTACCTGCACCTGGACAACTCCTCGTGCAACCTGGCCTCGCTGAACCTCATGAAGTTCATGCGCGCCGACGGCAGCTTCGAGGTGGAGAAGTTCGTCAAGTCGGTCGAGTTCGTCATCACCGCGATGGACATCTCGATCTGCTTCGCCGACTTCCCGACCGAGAAGATCGGCGAGACCACCCGCGCCTACCGGCAGCTCGGCATCGGCTACGCCAACCTCGGCGCGCTGCTGATGGCCTCCGGCCTGCCGTACGACTCGGCGCAGGGCCGGGAGGTCGCCGCGGCGATCACCTCGCTGATGACCGGCACCGCCTACCGCCGCTCGGCCGAGCTGGCCGGCATCGTCGGCGCGTACGAGGGCTACGCCCGCAACGCCGAGGCGCACAAGCGGGTCATGCGCAAGCACGCCGCCGCCAACGACGCCATCAAGCCGAGCGGCACGGTGGCCACCGCCATCCAGCGCGAGGCCACCAAGCAGTGGACGCTCGGCAACAAGGTCGGCGACAAGTCCGGCTGGCGCAACTCGCAGGCCAGCGTGCTCGCCCCGACCGGCACCATCGGCCTGATGATGGACTGCGACACCACCGGTGTCGAGCCGGACCTGGCCCTGGTCAAGTTCAAGAAGCTGGTCGGCGGCGGCTCGATGCAGATCGTCAACCAGACCGTGCCGCGCGCCCTGCGCAGCCTCGGCTACCCCGAGGAGCAGGTCGAGGCGATCATCGAGCACATCGCCGACCACGGCCACGTGGTGGACGCCCCCGGCCTGAAGCCGGAGCACTACCCGGTCTTCGACTGCGCCATGGGCGAGCGGTCCATCGCGCCGATGGGCCACGTGCGGATGATGGCGGCCGTCCAGCCGTTCATCTCCGGCGCCATCTCCAAGACGGTCAACATGCCGGAGCAGGCGACCGTCGAGGACGTCGAGAAGATCTACTTCGAGGGCTGGAAGCTCGGCCTCAAGGCGCTGGCGATCTACCGGGACAACTGCAAGGTGGGCCAGCCGCTGTCGGCCGCCAAGCCGAACAAGGCCGCCGCCGAGACCGCCACCCCGGCCGCCGCGGTCGAGAAGGTCGTGGAGAAGGTCGTCGAGTACCGGCCGGTGCGCAAGCGGCTGCCGAAGAAGCGCCCGTCGGAGACCATCTCGTTCTCGGTCGGCGGCGCGGAGGGCTACCTCACCGCCTCGTCGTACCCGGACGACGGCCTCGGCGAGGTCTTCCTCAAGATGTCGAAGCAGGGCTCGACCCTGGCCGGCGTGATGGACGCCTTCTCGGTGGCCATCTCCATCGGTCTCCAGTACGGCGTCCCGCTGGAGACGTACGTCAGCAAGTTCACCAACATGCGCTTCGAGCCGGCCGGCATGACCGACGACCCGGACGTGCGGATGGCGGCCTCGGTGATGGACTACATCTTCCGTCGCCTGGCCCTGGACTTCCTGCCGTACGAGCGCCGCGCGGAGCTGGGCATCTTCACCGCGAAGGAGCGGGCCGCCCAGCTCGCGGCCGAGGCGGAGGCGGAGGCGAGCGGTGCGGACCTCACCGCGATGGCCGCCTCCGCCCCGGTCGAGGCGCCCGAGCCGAAGATCGGCCCGGTGGCCCAGCCGGCGCAGGAGGTGGCCGAGGTGGCCGCCGTCAAGCCGGCGCCGTCGGTGGGCTCCAGCACCGAACTGCTGGAGGCCGTGATCGGCAAGGCCGCGGACGCGCCGCTCTGCTTCACCTGCGGCACGAAGATGCGGCCCGCCGGTAGCTGCTACGTCTGCGAGGGCTGCGGCTCCACCAGCGGCTGCAGCTGACGGACGACCGCTCGCGAGCGCGGCAGGGGACTCCCTGCCGCGCTCGCGGCGTCTGAACGGGACGAAGCTCACGCCGTCGGGGAAGCTCCGGCGCGGCCTCCGGCTGGGATGCTCGGGCCATGACCACTGCGGACCGCTACGCCACCTTCGCCGCCCGGGAGGCGCGCGGGGTGTCGCCCGCGTACGAGCGGCTGTCGGAGACGGTCTCCCGCGACGAGGAGCTGCTGGCCCGGATCGACACCCTGCCGCCGGCGAAGCGCCAGCCGAACCTGCTCTTCGCCGTGGTCCGGCTGCTCGGCGGCCCCGTCGAGGATCCGGCGGCCTTCCGTGCGTACGTCCTGGCGAGCTGGCCGGCCATCGAGGCGGAGATGCGGGTCCGGGCCACGCAGACCAACGAGCCGGGCCGGTGTGCCGTACTCCTGCCGGTGCTGGCGTCGCTGCCGCAGCCCCTCGCGCTGCTGGAGGTCGGCACCTCGGCGGGCCTGTGCCTCTACCCCGACCGGTACGCCTACCGCTACGGCGACCACCGGCTCGGCGCGGGTGAACCGGTCCTCGACTGCACGATCGGAGGGATCGCGCCCCCGGCCCGCCGGCCCGAGGTGGTGTGGCGGGCGGGCCTGGACCTCAACCCGCTCGACGTGACCGACCCGGCCGACGTGGCGTGGCTGGACGCGCTCATCTGGCCGGAGCACGGGCACCGCCGCGAGCGGTTGCGGGCCGCGGCGGCCGTCGCTGCGGCCGACCCGCCGCGGCTGGTCCGGGGCGACCTGGTGGACGACCTGCCGGCGCTGGCCGCCCAGGCGCCCCGGGACGCGACCCTGGTGGTCTTCCACACCTCGGTGCTGTACCAGGTGCCGCCGGCCGGGCGGGAGGCGTTCGCCGAGGTCGTCCGCGGGCTGCCCGGGCACTGGATCGCCAACGAGGATCCCGACGTGCTGCGCTATCCCGCGCTGCCCGAGCAGCCGCCCGGCGGGTTCCACAACGTGCTGGCTCTCGACGGGAAGCCGCTGGCCTGGACCCGCGGGCACGGCCAGGGGATCACCTGGTTCGCGTAGTCCCCGGCGTCGCGCCGTCGCGGTCGCGGCGGCAGATCTTGGACACTTACCCTTCGACAGGAATGGAAAGTCTTCAAGATTCACCGTCGGGGGAGTTGGTTTCGTGACGCTGCCGGTCGTCGAGCGGTTCGCCGGTGACCTCGCGACGCTCGGCTGGGTCACCGACCTGATGGTCGCGGGATCGCTGGCGACCGGCGACTACCGGCCCGGCGTCAGCGACCTCGACCTGGTGGCACTCACCGACGGCCCGGTCGACGCCGCGCGGGAGGCAAGGCTCGCCGCCGTGCACCGCCGCCTCGACGCGGGAAGCGCCGCCGGCCTGCACCTGGGCTGCGTCTACGTCGACAGCGCCACCATCCCGGACGGCGACCGGCGACATCCGACGTGGACCCACGGGCAGCTCGTGCAACGCATCCTCTCCGGCGTCACCCGGGCGGAACTGGTCCGGCACGGGCACGCGGTCTTCGGCCGCCCGCCGGGCGAGGTGCTCCCACCGATGAGCGACGACGACGTGCGGGCCGCCGCCCGCGCCGAACTCACCGGCTACTGGGCCTGGGCCGCCCGGCGGCCGTGGCTCTGGCTGGATCCCACCCTGGCCGACCTGGGCCTCACCTCGATGGCCCGGGGCCGGCACGCGCTGCGCCACGGCGACCTGCTCAGCAAGACCCGGGCCATCGAGGCGGCCCACGCCCCGGCCTGGCTGATCGGTCAGCTCGCGGCTCGGCGCAGGGGAGAGCCGGTCAGCTCGCCCCGGATCCGCACCGCCCTGATCGCCTGGCGCGACGCCCGCCGGACCGTGGCGAGGGCGCGCCGGCAGGTCTCCTGACCGCCTGGAAATCCCTTGTCGCCGACCGGTCCGCCGGCGAAGCTTGGTTCATGATCGAGAGAATCGACTCCACCGAAAGCCGGTGAGCCCGGCCGAGCTCCGGGTCGACCGGGTGCTGGGCGACGGTCCGTTCCGCGAGATCGGGGAGCCACGCGTCGCGGCGGTCTCGCCCGACGGGCGCCTGATCGTCGTCGGTGGCGCGCTCGCCCATCCCCAGTGGCACGGCCAGGACGTGTCCGCCCGGTCCCGTCCCCATCCGGGCTGGTACCCGGTCGGGGTGTACCGGACCGACGACCTCAGCTGCCGATACCACCTCACCACCCGCTGGCGGTCCAACGCGATCGCGTTCCACCCGACCCTCCCGCTGGTGGCGATCGGCACCGGCTCCTACGACGGGGGTTGGGCGTACGAGGGGGAACTGCTGCTTCTCGACCTGGACAGCGGGTCGGTCGTGTCGCTGCTGCCCCATTGGCGCGAGGTGCGGCGGGTCACCTGGCGTGATGCCAGCACCCTCGACCTGGTGCTGGCCATTCCGTGCGACGAGGACGAGAAGCGGTTCGGCGCCACATCCCTCGCCTGGGCCGTCACTCGGGACGACTGGGCGTCGGCCACGGACGGCATGCTCCGGCCGCCGTTCGGGGCGGATCCGGTGCCGGACCCACCCCGCGCCGACCCGGCGGCGGCCGCCGCCCACCTCGACCGGCTCGGCCGGGAGCGGGGGCGGACCTGGGCGCCGCGCCGGACGGTCTGGGCGGTGCGCGGGCTGTCCGACGGCCGGATCCTCGCGGCGCTCGAAGGAATCGGTCTGGAGTGCTGGTCCGGAGCCTCCGGGGAGCCGCTGTGGCGGGTGCCGGCCGAGGGCGCCGGCTGCCAGATCACCGTGTCGCCGGACGAGCGGTCGGCGCTGGCGCTGACCCAGACGCCGCCCCGGTTCCAGGACCGGGGCTGGACCACCGACCCGAGCGTGCTGCGGCGGGTCGACCTGGCCAGGGGCGACGTGCGGGAGACGGAGACGGCGGCCACGCCCGTGGTCGTCACCGCCCGCGCCGACGGCTGGTGGGCGCTGCGCGACACCCGGCACGACAGCCGGGTGGCGCGCGGGGACGTGCTGCTCCGGACACCGGACGGCGAGCCGGCGGCCACGGCCCAGCCCGGCCGGTACGACCTGTTCAATCACTTCTTCGACATCCGGTACGCGCCCGAGCTGCTGTTCCTCCAAGGCCGGAGGGACAACCCCTGGCGGGACAAGTGGGTGACGGCTGTCGCCGCGCCCGAGGGGCGGGTGCGCCGGCTGTTCCCACTGGAGTGGGACGCCTCGCGCGGCGGCCACCTGTGCGGCGGCGCCGGGGCGTACCTCGACGACGCCTCCGGGCCGGCGCTCGTGCACACCGGCGTGGTCCACGACGGTGCGGGGCTGCTGCCGGGCAACGCGTTCGTGGTCCGCCGGGCGTATCCGCGCGGTGCGGCGCAGTGGGTGTTCACCGCCGACCACCAGGCCACCGCGCTCGACGCCGCCGACGGCTTCGTGTACGTCGTGTTCAACTCCGGCGAGCTGGTGGTGCTGGACGCCCGGGACGGCGCGGTGCGCCTCCGGCGGGAGCTACGGGTGAACGGTCACCGCGTCGTGCCGCTGTCGCTGACCCGGGTGGCCGCCGGCCGGCTGGTGATCGGCACCCTGGACGGCCGACTTCTCGACTGCACCGTGCTCACGTGACCGGTCCCGGAGCGTGGTCGACCTCGGCGAGGCGGGTGGTGAGGAACGTGCGCTCGGCGTCGTTGTCGACCAGGTCCAGCGCCGCCCGGTAGGCGTCGGCCGCCTCCTGCGGTCGGTCGAGGCGGCGGAGCAGGTCGGCGCGGATCGCCGGGAGGTAGTGGTAGCCGGCCAGCCGGGGATCGGCCGCCAGGCCGTCGACCTCGGCGAGGGCCGCCGCCGGCCCGTCGACCATGGACACCGCGACCGCCCGGTTCAGCGCGACCACCGGCGACGACCAGCGTTTCAGCAGCTCGTCGTAGAGGCGCACCACCTGGGGCCAGTCGGTGGCGGCGTAGCTGGGGGCGACCGCGTGCAGGGAGGCGATGGCGGCCTGGAGGGCGTACCGGCCGATCCGGCCGGTGCGGAACGCGCCGAGGACCAGGCGGTTGCCCTCGGCGATGGCGGCCCGGTCCCAGTGGGAGCGGTCCTGCTCCTCCAGCACCAGCAGCCGCCCCCCGGCATCGGTGCGGGTGGCCCGGCGGGCGTCGGTGAGCAGCAGCAGGGCGAGCAGCCCGCGTACCTCCGGCTCGTCGGGCATCAGGGCGAGCAGCATCCGGGTGAGGTGCACCGCCCGGTCGACCAGGTCGGCGCGGACCAGGTCGGCCCCGGTCGGCGCGGTGTGCCCGGTGGTGAAGAGCAGGTGGATGACGGTGAGCACGGCGTCGAGCCGTTCGGGCAGCTCGGCGGCCTCCGGCACCCGGTACGGGATCCGGGCCGCGGCGATCTTCTTCTTGGCCCGGGTGACCCGGGCCGCCATGGTCGTCTCGGTGACCAGGAACGCGCGGGCGATGTCGCCGGTGGCCACCCCGCAGACCAGGCGCAGGGTCAGCGCCACCTGCGCCTCCCGCGCCAGCGCCGGGTGGCAGCAGGTGAACACCAGCCGCAGCCGGTCGTCGGGGACCGCGTCTCGGGCGGGCTCCTCCGTCACCTCGGCCTCCACCGGCTCGACGAGCAGGGGCATCTTCGACCGGAACACCTTCTCCCGGCGCAGCACGTCGAGCGCCTTGCGCTTCGCGGTGGCGGTCAGCCAGGCGCCCGGCTTGTCGGGTACGCCGTCCCGCGTCCAGGCGGCCAGCGCGGCCAGGTAGGCGTCCTGCACGCACTCCTCGGCCACGTCGAGGTCACCGGCGACGCGCGCCGTCGCGGCGAGCACGAAGGCCCACTCGCGACGGTGCGCGTCCGCCACGGCGCGTTCGGCGGCGACGGTGGCGGCGTCGCTCACTCGGCCGGCGGCTGGAAGAGCGGCCGGACCTCGACGCCGCCGTCGATGGTGGCCGGGTTCAGCTTGGCGATCTTCAGGGCCACGTCCAGGTCGGGCGCCTCCAGAATGAAGAACCCGGCGACGACCTCCTTGGCCTCGATGAACGGGCCGTCGGTGACCAGGTCGCCGCGGATCGCCGTGGCGGTGGTGCTCGGCTGGAGCGCGAACCCCGTGACGATCTGGCCGCCCAACTCCTCCACCTGGGCCGGGTACCGGTCCAGCAGGGCCAGGTAGTCGGGCGTGATCTCCATCGGGTCGGCCGGCGCGGGCGAGTAGATCAGAACTGCGTACTGGGCCATCAGGTCCTCCTTGATCGTTGTTCATCCTTTGCCTCCCCGACGAACGGGTCCAGCCCGATTCGACAACGGCCCCGGGAATTCTTCTGCCCTGAGGGTCGTCGTGCCGTGTTCGAGGGGGCCCAGCGACGGCTGATGATCACGTACGATCCGTTCCTGCGCGGTCCGATGATCGGTGGAGGCGGCCATGACGACCAGCGAACGGCATCGCGAGCGCGGTGTCGCCGTCGCACTCGTCGCGCTGACGGCCACCGTCGCCCTCGCCCTGACCGGCGGATGCTCTCCAGGCGAACGGACGACCGACCATGCGGCACCGGAAACCCCGGCCTACGTGACGCTGCCGGATTGGCGGACCACGCCGCCGGACGCGCCTGCCACGCTGCCGTGGGTATCCGCGATGGTCGCCCGCAACGGCATCGACATCACCGTGTACAGCGGACCCGGGGACGCCCCGTGCAAAGAGCTGTCGCAACCGCGGGCGACGGTCACCGAGCAGGACAAGACCTACGTGGTGGTCACGGTCCAGGGCCGCATCGTGGACGCGACCGACTGCGCTGCCACCGGTTCCCCCCTTCCCCTCGTCGTGTCGCTGCGGAAGCCGCTGGGCGGCCGGGTGCTCCGGGACGCCGCCACCGCTCAGACGCCGCCGACCTACTTCGAGCGCGATCTGCCGGACCTGTCGTCGGACAAGCGGTGGAGTCCGTTTCCATCCCACTGGATGCCGACAGACAAGGGCTGGTATCAGGGCTACAACGGCCCCCAGGGTTCGGTGCTGTTGGTGAGCGCGCGACCCACGGACGAGGCCAGCCTTCCCGAGCCGGTGACGACCGTGCCGATCGGCTCGCGCCGAGGCACCGTCACCGGTGACGCAAGAAGGTCCTGGACTGCCTGGTGGAAGGTCGGGGCGGTGACCTACTCGGTGCGGCTGGAGCCGCCGGAGGGCGGCGGGTTCACCCTGACGCAGTTCAAGCAGGAACTCGCCGGACTGAGCTGGCGCTAGCGCGGCGGGGCATGGACCCGGACAAGGTTTTCACGGCGTCGCGAAGTCCCGCATCCGGCGCAGCGGCGAGAACACCACGAACAGCGCCGCGCTCCACATGCCGAGCACGCAGACCAGCAGCGCCGGGCGCAGCCCGAGCCGGGTGCCGAGGGCGCCGCCGAGCAGGGCGCCCAGCGGGATCACGCCGTAGCAGATCCACAGGAACGCGGCGTTGACCCGGCCGAGCAGCCGGGCCGGGGTGACCCGCTGCCGGTACGACATGGCGGCCACGTTGAACAGCACGGCGTTGGCCGCGAACGCCGCCGTGCCGACCGCGTAGAGCAGGGCGCCCCAGCCGGGCCGGGACAGCGGCATGAGCAGGTAGAGCGGGCCGGGCGCGGCCATCGACACCCAGATGGTCCGGGCGCCGCCGAGCAGCGCGGTCACCCGCCCGGCCAGCACGCCGGCCAGCAGCCCGCCCACCGAACCCAGGCTGAACAGCAGCCCGATGGTGGCCGGGGCGGCGTGCAGCACGCGCAGCAGATACGGCACCTCGATGGCGTGCGCGGCCATCACGAAGAAGTTCGAGGTGGCGGTGCAGGCGAGCACCAGGGCGAGGATCCGCTGCCGGCGGATGAAACCGAGCCCTTCGGTCAGCGCCGCCCGCACCGACACCCGGCCCTCGGTGCGCGGCGCCGGGCGGTGCCGGACCAGCAGCAGCGTGACCGCGCTGGCCAGGAAGCTGGCGGCGTCGGCCACGAAGGTCCGGGCCGCGCCGAGCAGCCCGACGAGCACGCCGCCGGCGCTCGGCCCGGCCAGCTGGGCCAGGTTCTCGCTCACCTCCAGGCGCGCGTTCGCCGAGGTCAGGTCGTCCGCCGCGACGAGCGCGGGCAGCAGGCTCCGGTACGCCACCGTGAACGCGACGGTCAGCACGCCGGAGAGCCCCACCACCGCGTACAGGTAGGCCAGCGTGAGGTGGCCGACCAGGGCCACCACGGGCACCGACAGCAGCAGCGCCGCGCGACCCAGGTCGCACGCGACCATCAGCCGCCGCTGGTCGACCCGGTCGGCCAGCATCCCGGCCGGCAGCGAGAAGAACAGGTACGGCAGCCAGGCCAGGAAGGTGAGCAGGGAGACCTGGAAGACGGTGGCGTCGAGCACGCCCGCGGCGAGCAGCGGCACCGCCACCCCGGAGATCCGGGTGCCCACCTCGCTGACCGTCTGGCCGCTCCACAGCAGCAGGAAGTCCCGGCTCCGCCACAGCGAGGTGCGGGTTCCGGTGGTCGGGGGCGTCAGTTGCTGGGTCACCGCTCGGGCCTGTCCGTCGGGGTCTCGGGTGTGCGACCCGGCACGGTATCCCGCCGTCCCGCCGCCGGGCGCGGCATTTCCGCCGGCGCCGGCCGCCGACTAGGGTCGGTTTTCATGATCGAACCGAGCTGCCGCAGACCGCGGGCGTTCCTGCTCGCCGAGAGGCCCACCCGGTGACCGTCGCGCTCTTCACCCTCGGCGGCACGATCGCCATGGCCGGGACCGGAGCCGGGGGAGTGGTCAGCCGGCTCACCGGCGCCGACCTCACGGCCGCCGTGCCCGGGCTCGCCGACGTCCCGCTCGACGTGCGGGACGTCGAGGCGGTGCCCAGCGCCGCCCTGGCGTACCGGCAGATCCTGGACCTGGTGGACGCGGCCGGCGCGGCGGTCGCCGACGGGGCGGCCGGCGTGGTGGTCACCCAGGGCACCGACACCCTGGAGGAGACCGCGTTCCTGGCCGACCTGGTCTGGCCGCACCCGGCGCCGCTGGTGTTCACCGGCGCGATGCGCAACCCCACCCTGGCCGGCCCGGACGGCCCGGCCAACCTGCTCGCCGCCGCCCGGGTGGCCGCCGCGCCGGCCGCGCGGGACCTCGGCGTGCTGGTGGCGTTCAACGACGAGATCCACGCCGCCCGCTTCGTCCGCAAGACCCACAGCACCAGTACGGCAACCTTCGCCTCGCCCAACGCCGGCCCGATCGGCCACGTCATCGAGGGCGCGGCACGCCTGCTCACCCGCCCACCCCGGCACGCACCGCTGCCACCCGTGGACCGGGACCGGCTGGCCGCCACCCGGGTGGCGCTGCACACCGTCACCCTCGACGACGACCCGGCGCTGCTCGACGCGCTCACCCCCAACCTGGACGGGCTGGTGGTGGCCGGCTTCGGGGTGGGGCACGTGCCGCCGGACTTCGCCCCCGCGCTGGGCGCCCTGGCCGCGCGGATGCCGGTGGTGCTCGCCTCGCGGACCGGGGCGGGGTCGGTGCTGCGGAACACCTACGGCGCGGTCGGCTCGGAGACCGACCTGCGGCGGCGCGGGCTGCTCTGCGGAGGGCTGCTCGACCCGTACAAGGCCAAGGTGCTGCTCCGGATGCTGCTGGCCGGGGGCGCGGACCCGGCGGCGGTCGCCGCGGCGTTCGCCCGGCTCGGCTGAACCGGCGCCGGGGGGCCGACGGCGGGGCTCCGTAGACTCGCCCGGTGACCGGAGAGCGACTCCCCCTGGCGGACCGGCCGTTGACCGAGCCGCACCCGTCGCGGCTGTCGCCCGACCATCCCGACCGGGCGCGGATCCTCGCCGCGCACGCCGCCGCCCTGGCCGCCGGGGAGGCCGGCTACCTGGACCCGGCCACCGGACTGTTCGTGCTCAGCGCCGGTTTCCTGGCCCGCCGTGGCACCTGCTGCGGGCGAGGGTGCCGGCACTGTCCGTATGTGGACGGTTGACGACTTCCGTCCCCGGCGGGCACCCCGTACGGTGTCCGACGGACATCCGGCGGGCGGACCCCGCCGACAACTGCGGAGGTCTCACGTGCGCGCCCGGACCTGGCTGGCCGCTTCGGCCGTACTGCTGACCGCCGGCTGCGCCGAGGAGGCCGCGCCGGTGGCGGTGCCGGCTGCGGAACCGCGGGCGGTCGAGGTCTCCGCCGCCTCGTCCGGCGGGGCGTGCCGGCTGCTCGACTTCGCGGTGATCGCCAAGCACACCGGCGGCAGGTTCGACGTGGCCGCCGCCATGGAGAAGGGCGACACCCACACCTGCGTGGTCCGCGCCGAGCAGGCCGTCCTGCCCGAGTTGACCCTCACGGTGACCGACACGTCGATCGACACGTCGACCTTCACCCTGGACGTGCTGCCCCGGGGCGCAAAGAAGGTCACCAAGCTCGGGAAGATCGGCTACCGGCACACCCTGCCGAAGACCGCGAAGAACGGCGCGGCGGCGGAGGTGGGCTGGCTCTCCGGCGAGGGGCGGCTGGCCACCCTGCGGTGGACCAGCCCGCGCGGCACCGCCACGGCCGAGGCCGACAAGGTGGCCGGCAAGCTGGTCAACCTCGCCAAGGTGATCGACACCCGGCAGCTCTGACCGCCGCCGGGCGGGAGAGGGCCGGGGCGGGTCAGCGGGCCGCGACGAAGACCCGGGAGGCCACCTCGCGGGGCAGCCGGACCCGGTCGCCGGAGCGGTCGATCGAGACGCCGTCGCGCTCCTGGGCCACGGTCACCGTGGCGCCCGGGTCGACACCCGCCGCGTGCAACTGCCGGAGCACGTCGGCGTCGGTCTGCACGCTCTCGCAGATCCGCCGCACCACCACCGGCCCGGAGAGGCCCGGGAAGGCCAGGTTGCGCTCGCCCTCGGCGGTCTCGGCCTCCCGCAGGCCCGGGTCGCCCAACTCCTCCAGGCCCGGGATCGGGTTGCCGTAGGGCGAGCGGGTCGGGCGGTTGAGCAGGTCGTAGACCCGCTTCTCGACCGCGTCGCTCATGACGTGCTCCCACCGGCAGGCCTCCTCGTGGGCCTCCTCGTAGGGCATCCCGATCACGTTCACCAGCAGCAGCTCGGCCAGCCGGTGCTTGCGCATGACCGAAACCGCCGTGTTGCGGCCCAGCGCGGTGAGCATCAGGTGGCGGTCGCCCTCGACGGTGAGCAGGCCGTCGCGCTCCATCCGGGCGACGGTCTGGCTGACGGTGGGGCCGCTCTGCCTCAGCCGCTCCGCGATCCGGGCACGCAGCGGCGGCACCCCCTCCTCTTCCAGCTCGAGGATGGTGCGCAGGTACATCTCGGTCGTGTCGACCAGGTCATGCTTCACGTCAGCGGCCTCCCGGCGTTCGATGCTACCCCGGACCCCCGACGATCAACGGATGCCGACCCGGGAGGTCGCTGCCCGGATGGTGTTGACTGGACCGCATGTCCGGAACCGAAGGCCTCCTCGTCGAGCCCGATCGGCTCGCCGCCGAGCTCGACCGCGCCGACCCGCCCACCCTGCTCGACGTCCGCTGGCGGCTCGCCGGGCCGCCCGGCCGGGAGGACTACCTGGCCGGTCACCTGCCCGGCGCCGTCTTCGTCGACCTGGACACCGACCTCTGCGGCCGGCCGGGTGCCGCCGGTCGGCACCCGCTGCCCGACCCCGCCGCGCTCCAGGCCGCGCTGCGGGCCGCCGGCGTCCGCGCCGGCCACCCCGTGGTGGTGTACGACGGCGGCGACGGCATGTCGGCCGCCCGCGCCTGGTGGACCCTGCGCTGGGCCGGCCACCGGCCGGTCCGGGTGCTGCACGGCGGCTTCCCGGCCTGGCTCGCGGCCGGCGGGCCCGTCTCCACCGAGGCGCCGGCGCCCGCGCCGGGGGACGTCACGGTCACCCCGGGCGAGCTGCCGGTGCTGGACGCGGGGGAGGCCGCCCGGCTGGCCGCCGCCGACGCCGGGGTGCTGCTCGACGTGCGGGCCGCCCCGCGCTACCGGGGCGAGACCGAGCCGATCGACCCGGTCGCCGGGCACGTCCCGGGCGCGGTCAACCTGCCCGCCCCCGGCTACGTCGCCGAGGGGCGCTTCCCCGCCGCCGAGGCGCTGCGGGAGCGGTTCGCCGCCGCCGGGGTGGCCGAGGGCGCGCCGGTCGGCGCGTACTGCGGCTCGGGGGTGACCGCCGCCCAGGCGGTCCTGGCGCTGCACCTGGCCGGCCGCCCGGACGCCGCCCTCTACGTGGGCTCGTGGAGCAACTGGGTGGCCGACCCGGACCGTCCGGTCGCCACCGGGGAGACGTCCGGCCGCTGAGCCGCGCGGGCCGTCGGGCCGCCCCGGCCCACGTGCGACGATGGCCCCATGGCCGACGACACGGTGGTGGTGTGGGACGAAGCCCTGCTCGGGTACGACATGGGCGACCATCCCCTCGACCCGGTGCGGGTCGAGCTGACCATGGCGCTCGCCCGCGAACTCGGGGTGCTGGACCGGCCCGGGGTCCGGCTGGTGAAGCCGGAGCCGGCCGACGACGCGCTGCTGACCCGGGTGCACGACCCGCGCTACCTGGACGCGGTGCGCGCCGCGCCCCGGGACCCGCTCTTCGCCGGCTTCGGCCTGGGCACCTCGGACAACCCGGTCTTCGACGGCATGCACGAGTCGAGCGCGCTGGTCGCCGGGGCGAGCGTGGCCGCGGCCGAGGCGGTCTGGCGCGGGGAGGCCCGGCGAGCGGTCAACGTGGCCGGCGGGCTGCACCACGCCATGCCCGCCCGGGCCGCCGGGTTCTGCGTCTACAACGACCCCGCGGTGGCCATCGCCCGCCTGCTCGACCTGGGCGCGGAGCGGATCGCGTACGTGGACGTGGACGTGCACCACGGCGACGGCGTGCAGGAGATCTTCTACCGCGACCCGCGGGTGCTCACGGTCAGCCTGCACGAGACGCCGCTGGCGCTCTTCCCCGGCACCGGGTTCCCCGACGAGACCGGCGGCCCGGGCGCGGAGGGGTCGGCCGTCAACGTGCCCCTGCCTCCGGGGGTCGGCGACCCGAGCTGGCAGCGGGCGTTCCACGCGATCGTGCCGTCGGTGCTGCGGGCGTTCCGGCCGCAGGTGCTGGTGACCCAGTGCGGGGCGGACGGGCACCGGCTCGACCCTCTGGCCGACCTGCACCTCTCGGTCGACGGGCAGCGGGCCACCTACGTGGCGTTGCGCGCGCTCGCCGACGAGCTCTGCGACGGCCGCTGGGTCGCGTTCGGCGGCGGCGGGTACGCGCTGGTCGAGGTGGTGCCCCGGGCCTGGACGCACCTGCTCGCGGTGGCCTCCGGGGAGCCGCTCGACCCGGCCACGCTCACCCCGCCGGCCTGGCGGGAACTGGCCGCGCGCCGGCGGCCCGGGCACGAGATCCCGCTGCGGATGACCGACGACGTCGACCCGTCGTACCAGCCGTGGCAGCCGAGCGGCGAGCCGACCGCGGTGGACCGGGCCGTCGCGGCGACCCGCAAGGCGGTCTTCCCGCTGCTCGGGCTCGACCCGCACGACCCGCGCGACTGATCCGGCGGCGGGGGAGGACCGATCGGTGACCACCGTCGAGCAACCGGTGGACGTGCTGCTCAGCGACGGCACGACCGTCCAGCTGCGGCAGATCCGCCCGGACGACGCCACGGCGATCGTGGCGATGCACTCGCGCTTCTCCGAGCGCACCCGCTACCTGCGCTACTTCTCGCCCTACCCGCGCATCCCGGAGCGCGACCTGCAGCGGTTCGTCAACGTCGACCACCGCGACCGGGAGGCGTTCGTGGTGCTGGCCGCCGACCGGATCGTCGCCGTCGGCCGGTACGAGCGGCTCGGCCCCGGCTCGCCCGAGGCCGAGGTGGCCTTCGTGGTGGAGGACGCGTACCAGGGCCGGGGCATCGGGTCGGTGCTACTGGAGCACCTGGCCGACGCAGCCCGGCGCTACGGCATCGTGCACTTCGTCGCCGAGGTGCTCCCGGCCAACGGGGCGATGCTGCGGGTCTTCTCCGACTTCGGCTACCAGGTCCAGCGCCAGTACGCCGACGGCGTGGTGCACCTGAACTTTCCGATCGCCCCCACCGAGGCGACCCTGGAGGTGCAGCGCGGCCGGGAGCACCGCACCGAGGCCCGCTCCATCGCCCGGCTGCTCGCCCCGCGCGGCATCGCCGTCTACGGCGCGAGCACCACCGGCCAGGGCGTCGGCGCGGCCCTGCTCGGGCACCTGCGCGACGGCGGGTTCACCGGCGCGATCGTCCCGGTGCACCCGACCGCGGCGACCGTGGCCGGGCTGCCCGCGTACCCGTCGGCGGCCGACGCCGGCGAGGACATCGACCTGGCCGTGGTGGCCGTCGCGCCCGGGGCGGTGACCGAGGTGGTCGCCGACGCCGCGAAGGCCGGCGCGCACGGGCTGGTCGTGATCTCCGCAGGGTTCGCCGAGTCCGGCCCGGCGGGGGCGGCCGCCCAGCGCGCCCTGGTCCGGGCCGCACACCTGGCCGGCATGCGGGTGGTCGGCCCGAACTGCCTCGGCGTGGCCAACACCGACGGGGCGGTACGCCTCAACGCCACCCTCGCCCCGGTGCTGCCCGCCCCCGGCCGGGTCGGCGTCTTCAGCCAGTCCGGCGCGTTCGGGGTGGCCCTGCTGGCCGAGGCGTCCCGGCGCGGGCTCGGCCTGTCCAGCTTCGTCTCCGCCGGCAACCGGGCCGACGTCTCCGGCAACGACCTGCTCCAGTACTGGCAGGACGATCCCGGCACCGACGTCATCACGCTCTACCTGGAGACCTTCGGCAACCCGCGTAAGTTCGCCCGGCTGGCCCGGCGGATCGGCCGGAGCAAGCCGGTGGTCGCGCTGGCCTCGCTGGCCCGCCCACCGGGGGTTGGCGACGCGCCGGCCCTGGACGCCGCCGCGGTGAGCGCGCTGTTCGCCCAGTCCGGGGTGATCCGGGTGGACACCGTCGCCGAACTGCTCGACGTCGGCGTGCTCCTGGCCCACCAGCCGCTGCCGGCCGGCCGCCGGGTCGCCGTGGTCGGCAACTCCTCGGCACTGACCGGGCTGGCCGCCACCGCCTGCGCCGCCCAGGGCCTCACCGTGGCCGACGGCTACCCGCACGACGTCGGCCCCCGGGCCACCGCCGCCGAGTACGCCGCCGCGCTCGCGGCCTCCGCCGCCGACGAGCGGGTGGACGCCGTGGTGGCGGTCTTCGCGCCGCCGCTGCCCGGCCAGCTCACCGACCCGGAGGCCGACTTCACGGCCGCCCTGCCCGACGCGCGGAGCACCGGAAAGCCGGTGGTGGCCACCTTCCTCGCCGGCCGGGTGCCCGCCGGGGTGCCCGCGTACCCGAGCGTGGAGGAGGCGGTCCGGGCCCTGGCGCGGGTCACCACGTACGCCGACTGGCTGCGCCGCCCGCCCGGCGTGCTGCCCGAGCTGCACCGGGTCGACCGGGCGGCCGGGCAGGCCGCGCTGCGGCCCGACGGCGCCGACGCGGCGGGGCTGCTGCGGGCGTACGGGATCGACGTGGTGGAGTCGGCGCCGGCGCGCTCGGCCGAGGAGGCGGAGGCGGTGGCCGAGCGGCTCGGCTGGCCGGTCGCGCTCAAGGCGGCCGCCCCGGGGCTGCGGCACCGCCTCGACCTGGGCGCGGTGCGGCTCGACCTGGCCGACGCCGCCGCGCTGCGCCGCGCGTACGCCGAGATGGCCCCGGTCTTCGGCGCGGACGTGCTGGTCCAGCCGATGGTCCCGCCCGGTGTGGCCTGCGTGGTGGAGCTGGTGGAGGACCCGGCGTTCGGGCCGGTGGTCGGCTTCGGCCTGGGCGGCGTGGCCACCGAGCTGCTCGGCGACCGGGCCTGGCGGGCGGTGCCGCTGACCGACCGGGACGCCGCCGAGCTGGTCGACGAGCCCCGGGCCGCGCCGCTGCTGCGCGGCCACCGGGGTGCCGCGCCGGTGGACCGGGCCGCCCTGGTCGACCTGCTGCTGCGGGTGGGGCGGCTCGCCGACGAGCAGCCCCGGGTCCGGTCGCTCACCCTCAACCCGGTGCTGGCCCGGCCGGACGGCATCTCGGTGCTGCACGCCACCGTCCGCACCGGCGCCGAGGCGCCCCGTCCGGACACCGGCCCGCGCCGGCTGTGAGGCTCAGCCCCGGCTGGAAATCTGCTGCACCGCCCAGGCGTTGCCGTCCGGGTCGGTGAAGAAGACGAAGCCGACGTTGTCCAGCGGGTGCGGCACCGGGCGCGGGTTCTGCCCGACCACCTGGATCTCGCTGACCTGCACGCCCCGCTCGACCAGCTCGGCGCGGGCCTTCTCCAGGTCCGGCACGACGAGCTGGAGGCCCTTGAGCGAGCCCGGCGGCATGTCCGGCACGACGCCCCGGCCGAGGACGATCGAGCACCCGGAGCCCGGGGGCGTGAGTTGGACGATCCGCCCGACGCCCCCCAGGTCGGTGTCGTGGTCGACGGCGAAGCCGAGCCGCTCGGCGTAGAACTCCTTGGCCCGGTCCACGTCGGAGACCGGCACCACCACTACTTCCAGTGTCCAGTTCATCGTCCCAGCGTGGTCGTCGCGGGCCGCCGCATCAAGCGCGACAGGCCCCGGCGAACCGCCGGGGCCTGTCGTCGGGTGGGCCGGGTCAGCAGGCGTACGCCTCCAGCCGGTTGGCCCGCTCCGGGTCGCGCAGCTTGAGCAGGGTCACCTTCTCGATCTGCCGGATCCGCTCGCGGGACAGCCCGAACTCGCGACCCACCTCGTCGAGAGTGCGCTGCCGGCCGTCGTCCAGGCCGAACCGCAGCCGGATCACCGCCTGCTCCCGCTGGGAGAGGGTGGCCAGCACGATGCGCACCTCGTTGCGCAGTTCGCCGTTGCCGGCGGCGTCGCCCGGGTCGGTGCGCGGGTCCACCGCGGCGACGAAGTCGCCCAGCGCGCTCTCGCCGTCCTCGCCGACCGCCTGGTCCAGGCTCACCGGCTCCCGGTCGTAGGAGATCAGCTCGATCACCTGGAACTCCGGGATGTCCAGCGCGGTGGCCACCTCCGCGACGGTGGGCTCCCGGCCCAGCGTGACGGACAGCTCGCGGCGGACCCGGACCATCCGGTTGACCTGCTCGACCATGTGCACCGGGATGCGGATGGTGCGGGCCTGGTCGGCCATGGCGCGGGTGATGGCCTGGCGGATCCACCAGGTGGCGTAGGTGGAGAACTTGTAGCCCTTGGTGTAGTCGAACTTCTCGACCGCGCGGATCAGGCCGAGGTTGCCCTCCTGGATGAGGTCGAGGAAGGCCATGCCGCGACCGGTGTAGCGCTTGGCGATGCTCACCACCAGCCGCAGGTTCGCCTCCAGCAGGTGGTCCTTGGCGGCGCGGCCCTCGGCCGCGATCAGCTCCAGGTCGGCGCGCAGCTCTGCGGAGACCGGGGTGCAGGTGGAGAGCTTCTCCTCGGCGAAGAGGCCGGCCTCGATGCGCTTGCTCAGCTCGACCTCCTGCGCCGCGGTGAGCAGCTTGGTGCGGCCGATGCCGTTCAGGTACGCCCGGACCAGGTCCGTGGAGACGCCGCGCTCGTCGGTGGCGTCCAGGTCGGTCAGGGTGACGTCCATGTCCTGGTGCTCGATCATCTGCTGGGCCATCTCGTTCTCTCCCCGTGTCCGTCGTGCCGTACCGGTTCCGTGCCGTCCGCCGGCGCGGTGGCCCCGGTGATGAACAGCTTGGCGGGCGGGGCGTGAAACGGGAGTGAGGCGATCGGGGACCCGACAGCAATCGGGGCGGAACGTCGGCTGTGCCTTGCCAGGCCCGGTTACCGTGCCAGCGGCCGGCCAGCGGGGCTCGGCGCGCACAGGCGATCGGAGGACGTGGTGGTCTTCAAGCGGCTCATGCAGGCGATGGGTGTGGGTGGACCGTCGGTGGAGACGGTGCTGGCCAACCCGAACTGCCGTCCCGGCGGCCAGTTGGAGGGCCGGATCCAGGTGGTCGGCGGGGACCACCCGGTGGACGTGAGCTTCGTCGCGCTCGGCCTGGTGACCCGGGTCGAGGTGGAGAGCGGCGACTCGGAGTACGACACCACCCAGGAGTTCGGCCGGGCCCAGGTGACCGGCGCGTTCCGGCTCGACCCGGGGCAGCGGCACGACGTGCCGTTCCGCTTCCAGGTGCCCTGGGAGACCCCGCTCACCGACCTGTACGGCCAGCACCTGCACGGGATGACCATGGGGCTGCGGACCGAGCTGGAGGTGGCCCGGGCGGTCGACAAGGGCGACCTGGACGCGGTGGCGGTGCACCCGCTGCCCGCCCAGGAGCGGCTGCTGGAGGCGCTGCTGCGGCTGGGCTTCCGGTTCGCCCGGGCCGACGTCGAGCGCGGCCACCTCTACGGCGTGCGGCAGAGCCTGCCGTTCTACCAGGAGATCGAGTTCCACCCGGCGCCGCAGTACGCGCGCGCCATGAACCAGCTCGAACTCACCTTCGTCACCGACCCGCACCAGGTGCACGTGGTGCTGGAGCTGGACAAGCGCGGCGGCCTGTTCACCGAGGGCCGGGACGCCTTCGGCCGATTCACGGTCGACCACGCCACCGCCGACCGCACCGACTGGACCGCCCAGCTCGACGGCTGGCTCCGCCAGTCCCTCTCCCGCCGCGGCCTCTTCTTCTGACCGATCCCCTTCCCCCGGCCCCGGTGATCATGAAGTTGGCGGCGATGTGGATCTCCGAAAGTGCCGCCAGCTTCATGATCAACGCCGGAGGGCGGGCGGGACGCTCCTATGCCGCGTCAAGTGGTTGGGGTGGGGTTTCGAGGCGGCGGTAGAGCTCTCGGGTGATGTAGCGCTTGAGGCAGCGTTTGATCTCGCGGTCGGTTTTGCCTTGGGTGCGGCGTCGGTCGGCGTAGGCGCGGGTGCGTTCGTCGTAGCGCAGGCGGGACAGAGCGACGGTGTGTAGGGCGCGGTTGAGTTGTCGGTCGCCGGAGCGGTTGAGCCGGT
>NZ_JBEXLR010000102.1:0-23198 GCF_040610095.1 Micromonospora sp. NPDC004540 | reverse complement strand
CCGGCGGCCTGGCCTTCACCCTGGGCCTCCAGGTCTTCGTCATCGTCGGCGGGATCAGCAAGCTCATCCCGCTGACCGGCCAGGATAGTCGGGGCCGGCCGGGCTGACGGGGTGCGCGCCGCGCCGCCGGTCCAGGCCGTCGGGGCCGGCGGGGCTGACCGGGTACGCGTCCTCGCCCCCCGGCGCCGGGCTGACCGGGTGCACCTCGGCCCGCCCGACCACGGCGGCCCGGCCGCGCGGCGCGGGCGGGGTCAGGTGCTCGAGGCCGATGTCGCCCGGATAGCGCTGCCCCGGAAACTGCGGGCGCCACTCGTGGGTGGGTTCGGCCGCCCACGACGGTTCGGCCAGCTCGCGCCAGCGGTCCCAGCCGCTCATCGGGAGACCCTGTCGCCGCCCGCGCGGCGCGGCCCCGGGGCCGGCTCGCGTCGCTCGCTCACGGCGATGTCACCTCGTTGGAAATTGTCGCGCTGGGCACCCCGACGTGCCGGTAGAGTCGCCCGGTCCAGCACCTCGTGGCTGCGGAAGGAGGGTAGCGGCGTGGGCTCGGTCACCGCCACTGTGGCACCGCCCACGGATCCAAACGTTACCCGATGGTTTCGGACATTCGGCGCGATAGTGGCCTCCGGCTTCCGGCGGCACGCCACCTACCGGCAGGCGGCCGTGGCGGGCGTGGTCACCAACACCGTCTTCGGCTTCCTGCGCTGCTACATCTTCCTCGCGGTGGCCGGCGCGGCCGGCACGGTGGCCGGCTACGACCGGGCCCAGCTCGGCACCTTCGTCTGGGCCGGGCAGGGACTGCTCGCGGTGATCGCGATCTGGGGCTGGACCGAGCTGGCCGACCGGATCCGCACCGGGGAGATCGCCGCCGACCTGCTCCGCCCGGTGCACCCGGTGACCAGCTACCTCGCCACCGATCTGGGCCGGGCCGGGTTCGCCTCGCTGGCCCGGCTGCTGCCGCCGGTGGTGATCGGCCCGTTCTTCTTCGAGGTCTACGTGCCCCGGCACTGGGCCACCCTGCCGCTCTTCGGGCTCTCCGCGCTGCTCGCCGTGCTGGTCTGCTTCGGCTGCCGCTACCTGGTCAACGCCACCGCGTACTGGTTGCAGGACGTCCGCGGGCCGATGATCCTCTGGACGCTGGGCTCCGGCGTGCTGGCCGGCCTCTACTTCCCGCTCGGCTTCCTCCCGGGCTGGCTGGAGGCCGCGCTGCGGTACGCCACCCCGTTCCCCAGCCTGTTGCAGGTCCCGCTCGACGTGCTGGTCGAGCGGGAGCCGATGCCGACCGAGCTGGGCCTGGTCGGGCTCCAGCTCGGCTGGGCGGTGCTGCTGCTGGCGCTCTGCCGGCTGGTGCAGCGCCGGGCCGAGCACCGGCTGGTGGTGCAGGGTGGCTGAGCCGGTGACGTCGACCGGGGCCTGGCGGGCGTACCGGGCGCTGCTCGGGGCGCAGGCCCGGTCGCAGGCGGCGTACCGTACGTCGTTCGTGGTGGACCTGGTCGGCAACATGGGCGCCACCGTGTTCGACGTGCTGACGGTCCTGGTGCTCTTCGGGGTCACCCGGGAGCTGGGCGGCTTCACGCTCCGCGAGACCCTGGTCGTCGTCGGCCTGTCGTCGTTCGCGTTCGCCACCGCGGACCTGCTGGTCGGCAACATCGAGCGGCTGCCCCGCTACGTGCGTACCGGCCTGTTCGACGCGGTGCTGGTCCGGCCACTGGCCGCGCTGCCCCAACTGCTGCTGATGGACCTGCCGCTGCGCAAGGTCTCCCGGGCGGTCTTCGGGCTGGCCGTGCTGGTGTTCGCGTTCGCCTCGGCCGGCATCGACTGGACACCGGGCCGGGTGGTGCTCGCGCTGATCGCCCCGCCGGCCGCGGTGGTCTTCTTCGCCGCGGTCTTCGTCACCACCGCCACCGTGTCGTTCTACTGGATCGACTCGGGGGAGCTGGCCAACTCGGTCACCTACGGCGGGCGCGACTTCACCTCGTACCCGGTCACGGTCTACGGCGGCTGGTTCCGCGCGATCTTCGCGTACGGGATGGGTTTCGCCTTCGTCAGCTACCACCCGGCGCTGGCGCTGCTCGGCCGGGCCGACCCGCTGGGCCTGCCGGCCTGGGTCGGTTGGGCCGCGCCCGGGATCGCGCTGGTCGCCGCGACGGTCGCCGCCTTGGCCTGGCGCGTCGGGATCCGCCACTACCGGAGTACGGGGTCATGAACGTCATCGAGATGGACGGGCTGCGCAAGGAGTTCACCGTCCGGGTGAAGGCCGGGCGGCTGCGCCGGGAGAAGCGGACGGTCACCGCGGTCGACGGGGTGGACCTGCGGGTGGAGCGGGGCGAGATGCTCGGCTACATCGGCCCGAACGGCGCCGGCAAGTCCACCACCCTGAAGATGCTCACCGGCGTGCTGATGCCCTCGGCGGGCCGGGCCCAGGTCTGCGGGCTGCGGCCGGTGGCCGACCGGACCCGGCTGGCGCTGCGCATCGGCGTGGTCTTCGGGCAGCGCTCGCAGCTCTGGTGGGACCTGCCGCTGCGGGACTCGTTCGCGCTGCTGCGGCACGTCTACCGGGTGCCGGCCCGCGAGCACGCCGCCCGGCTGGCCCGCTGCCGGAGCCTGCTCGACCTCGACGAGTTCCTGGACACCCCGGTCCGGCAGCTCTCCCTGGGCCAGCGGATGCGCGGCGAGCTGACCGCCGCCCTGCTGCACGGCCCCGAGGTGCTCTTCCTGGACGAGCCGACCATCGGGCTGGACGTGGTCAGCAAGCAGGCGGTCCGCGGCTTCCTGGCGGAGCTGGGCCGGGCCGGCGACACCACCCTGGTGCTCACGACCCACGACCTGGCCGACATCGAGCGACTCTGCCGGCGCCTCGTGGTGATCGACCACGGGCGGGTCGTGCACGACGGCTCGATCGCCGCCCTGCACAGCCGGTACGGCTCCCGCCGGATGGTGGTCGCCGAGCTGGATGCCGCCCTGCCCGCGCCGCCGGTGCTGCCGGGCGCGCCGGTGCAGCGGGTGGAGGCCGACGGGCGCCGGCTGGTCTTCGCGCTGGAGTCGGCGAGCGTCGCGGAGGTGGTGGCGGGGCTGGCCGGCCTGGCCACGCTGCGGGACATCTCGATCGTGGAGCCGGACATCGAGGAGGTGGTGGCCCGGCTCTACCGCGCCCCGGCCGAGGTCGGCTGAGCGACCGCCCTCACGGGTGCTCCATCACCAGCACGGCGAAGGTGCCGGGGGCCAGAGCCTCGTACCGGTGCGGGATGTCGCCGGGGAACGTGGCGTAGTCGCCCGGTCCCAGCTCGACCAGGTCGGTCTCCGGGCCGACGCGCATCCGGCCGGCCGCGACCACGACGTGCTCGACGCTGCGCGGGGTGTGCGCCTCGGCGAGCCGCACGGCCCCGGGTTCCAGTTCCATCACGTAGACGTCCCGGCGGGCGTGCGGCGCGCCCGCGGCAAGCAGGGTGGCCGAGAAGTTGGCGTGCTCGGAGCGGATCCGCGGGCCCTCGCCGGCCCGGACCACCCGGACGGCGGCGGTGGGGGGTTCGACCAGGCGGCTGAACGGCACGCCCAGCGCCACCCCGAGGGCCCAGAGCGTCTCCACGCTGGGATTGCCGGCCCCCGATTCCAGCTGGGAGAGGGTGGACTTGGCGATGCCGGCGCGGCGGGCCAGTTCGGTCAGCGACAGGCCCGCCCGGTCGCGTTCGCGGCGCAGGGCGGCCGCGATGGTGGCGAGCGGGGGAGCGGGGTCGATCGCCATTGTTCGCTCCAGTGGCTTGTTTGTTCGGTTTGACGAACGCGGGTGCTCGTGTTCAGGATAATGGACATGCGTACGGCATATCGAACGGACGACGCCCGGATGCTCCGCGACGTCGCCGCCATCGGCGCGGCGATGATCGCCGTGGGCGCCTCGTTCGGTGCCGTGGCGGTCGCCGCCGGCCTGCCCGCCTGGGCCACCCTGGCCATGTCGGTGCTGGTTTACGCCGGTGGCGCCCAGTTCATGGCCGTCGGGCTGGTCGCGGCCGGCAGCCCGCTCGCGGCGGTCCTCGCCGGCCTGCTGCTCAACGCCCGGCACCTGCCGTTCGGTCTGGCCCTCGGGTGCACCCTCGGCCCCCGCCGTTGGCAGCGGCTGCTCGGCAGCCACCTGATGACCGACGAGGCGACCGCGTTCGCGCTGGCCCGCCCGGCCGGGCCGGGGCGCCGGCGGGCGTTCTGGCTCGCCGGGGTGCTGCTCTTCCTGGCCTGGAACGCCGGCACCGCACTCGGCGTGCTGGCCGGCGGCGCGGTCGGCGACCCGGGCGCCCTCGGGCTCGACGCGGCCTTCCCGGCCGGGCTGGCCGCCCTGCTGCTGCCCAGCCTGCGCGACCGGGAGACCCGCCGGGTGGCGCTCACCGGCGCGGGGCTGGCCGTGCTGGCCACCCCACTGCTGCCGGCCGGGCTGCCGGTGTTGCTCGCGCTCGCCGCGCTGGTCCTGCCCGTGCTGGCCCGCCGCCGGCCGACCGGCGGGCCGGACGACCCCGGCGGTGGGCCGGCGGACGGCCACGAGGCGGGACGGGTCGTGCGGGCCGGGGAGGCGTCATGCTGATCGCGGTGATCCTCGCCCTGGCCGCCGGCACCTACGGCTTCCGCGTCGCGGGAGTGCTGCTGCGCGACCGGCTGGAACTGCCCGAGTGGTCCCGCCACCTGCTGCCGGTCGCCGCCGCGGCGCTGCTGGCCGCGCTCGCCGCCACCGCGGCGCTGACCGAGGCGGGCGGCTTCGCCGGCTACGCCCGGCCCGCCGGGGTGCTGGTCGGCCTCGTGCTCGCCTGGCGCCGGGCGCCCTTCGTGCTGGTGGTAGTCGCGGCGGCGGGCACCACGGCGCTGCTGCGCCTGCTCGGGGTGGCCTGACAACGACACCGGCCCCTCCCCGCCGAGGCGGGAAGGGGCCGGTTCCAGGTCTCGGCGCGGCGTCAGACGCGCCCAGCAGTCCGGGTGAGCCTGGTCAGATCTTGTCGCCGATGTTGACCCGCGGCGCCGGGGCACGCATCTTGCGGAAGGTGATCGACCGCATGATCGCGTAGAAGTAGAGGGAACCGAGCCGCTCGGTGCTCTTCGGGAAGCGCTCGCGGACCAGCTTCTTGATCTTCCGGGAGAT
Source organism: Micromonospora sp. NPDC004540 (assembly GCF_040610095.1). Lineage (NCBI taxonomy): Bacteria > Bacillati > Actinomycetota > Actinomycetes > Micromonosporales > Micromonosporaceae > Micromonospora > Micromonospora sp. NPDC004540. Next base: position 18,085 of record NZ_JBEXLR010000102.1, on the reverse strand, counting down.
CAGCACCGAGTCGATCACCACACCGAGCGCCAGCGCGCCCCAGAGCACGTTCGACAGCAGCCGGACGATCGGCGGCATGGCCTGGTTGGAGCCGAGCAGCACGATCAGTGCGCCGCCGAAGAACCAGGTGCCGACCGTACGCCGGGAGTCGACCACGTTCCGGGCCAGCAGCCGCTCCGGGCCCCGGTCGCGCGGGCCGCCCTCGCGCCGGAACTCCGCCGCGGACTCGGCGCGCGCCGCGCGGCGCTGCTCCCGGGCCTCCTCCTTGGTCAGCGGCTTCGCAGGCCCGGCGGGGCGCCGGCCGGCGGCCGGGCGCTTCGGGGTCTCGCGTCCCTTGGCGGGCGTGTAGCCCCGGGGCTGGGCAGCGGCGGACGCCTCGTCGGTCGTCACCGGGGTGACGGACTCCTCGACCAGGTCGGTGGGCTTACGGCGAAACAGCGACGGCACGTCGGCAAGAGTAGCCACACAGCCCCGCCCGGTGCACATCGCGGGTGCACCGGGCCGACGGCTCCAGGTCGCGGCGCGGCGTCAGACGCGCCGAGCTGGAGTTGTCGTAGCAGAAGATGAGTGTGACGTCAGGGACGCTCGACGTGCGCGCCCAGGTCCGCCAGCTTGGCCTCGAAGTCCTCGTAGCCCCGGTTGATCAGGTCGACGCCGTACACCCGGGAGGTGCCCTCGGCGGCCAGCGCCGCGATCAGGTGGCTGAAACCGGCCCGCAGGTCCGGGATGACCAGGTCGGCCGCGTGCAGCTTGCTCGGGCCGGCGATCACCGCGGAGTGCTTGAAGTTGCGCCGGCCGAAGCGGCACGGGGTGCCGCCCAGGCAGTCCCGGTAGACCTGGATGTTGGCGCCCATCGAGTTCAGCGCCTCGGTGTAGCCGAGCCGCTGCTCGTAGACCGTCTCGTGCACGATCGACAGGCCGCGGGCCTGGGTGAGCGCCACGACCAGCGGCTGCTGCCAGTCGGTCATGAAGCCGGGGTGCACGTCGGTCTCCAGCGCCACGGCGTTCAGCTCGCCGCCCGGGTGCCAGAACCGGATGCCGCCCTCCTGGCCGGGCCGGCCGGCGCGCGGCGGGCGGAGGTCGGTCACCTCGTACTCGCCGCCGACCGAGCGGAAGATGTTCAGGAAGGTCATCATGTCGGCCTGCTGGGCGCCCAGCACCTCGACGTGACCGCGGGTGGCCAGCGCGGCCGCCGCCCAGCTCGCCGCCTCGATCCGGTCCGGGATCGGCCGGTGGGTGTAGCCGCTGAGCCGCTTCACGCCCTGGATCTCGATCACCCGGTCGGTGTGCACCTTGATGATCGCGCCCATCTTCTGCAGCACGCAGATCAGGTCGATGATCTCGGGCTCGACCGCCGCGTTGCGCAGCTCGGTGACGCCCTCGGCCATCACCGCGGTGAGCAGCACCTGCTCGGTGGCGCCCACGCTCGGGTAGGGCAGGGCGAACTTGGTGCCGTGCAGCCCGTTGGGCGCCGACAGGTGCAGCCCCTCCGGGGTCTTCTCCACGGTCGCGCCGAACTCGCGCAGCGCCTGGAGGTGGAAGTCGATCGGGCGCGGGCCGATGTGGCAGCCGCCCAGGTCGGGGATGAAGGCGTGGCCGAGCCGGTGCAGCAGCGGGCCGCAGAACAGGATCGGGATGCGGCTGGAGCCGGCGTGCACGTTGATCTGGTCGGTGCTGGCGCTCTCGACGTTCGACGGGTCGAAGACCAGCTCACCGTCCTCGTCGCCGTCGCTGACCTTGACGCCGTGCAGGCCCAGCAGCCCGCGGACGACCTCCACGTCCCGGATCCGCGGCACGTCGAACAGCCGGCTGGGGGTGTCGCCCAGCAGGGCGGCGACCATCGCCTTGGACACGAGGTTCTTCGCGCCGCGCACGCGGATCCGCCCTTCGAGCGGGGTGCCTCCGTGTACGACCAGGACGTCGTCGGTCAACGCAACCTCCAGCGCGTTGGTGCTGCCGTGTAGATGAGTCGGGCCCACGATCTGCATCGCTACCCGAATGGCGGCCCGGTGAAAACGGTCCGCGTGCATCGTCGCCCCGGCAGCATAGCCCTCCGTGACGAAAATGGAATCGGTCACATCACCAGCGAGGGCACGAACCGGGGATTCCGGTGCGTTTCCGTACCAGTGACGTGACCGAGGGTGATCAGGCGCCCGGGAGGGCGAGCATCTGGTCCAGCGCGGCCCGGGCGTGTCCGGCGGTGTCCGGGTCCACGGTGATCTGGTTGACCACCCGGCCGGCCGCCAGCTCCTCCAGCGCCCAGACCAGGTGCGGCAGGTCGATCCGGTTCATCGTCGAGCAGTAGCAGACCGCCCGGTCGAGGAACATGATCTGCTTGTCCGGGTGGGCCAGCGCCAGCCGGCGGACCAGGTTCAGCTCGGTGCCGACCGCCCACGCCGAGCCGGCCGGGGCCGCCTCGATGGTCTTGATGATGTATTCGGTCGAGCCGACGTGGTCGGCGGCCGTGACGACCTCGTGCCGGCACTCGGGGTGGACCAGCACGTTGACCCCCGGCACCCGCTCGCGCACGTCGTTGACGCTGTCGAGGGTGAAGCGGCCGTGCACCGAGCAGTGCCCGCGCCACAGGATCATCTTCGCGTCGCGGAGCTGCTCCGGGGTGAGCCCGCCGTTCGGCTTGTGCGGGTCGTAGAGCACGCAGTCGTCGAGCGAGAAGCCCATCTCCAGGACGGCGGTGTTGCGGCCCAGGTGCTGGTCGGGGAGGAAGAGCACCTTCTGCCCCTGCTCGAACGCCCAGTCCAGGGCCCGCTTCGCGTTGGACGAGGTGCAGACCACACCGCCGTGCCGGCCGACGAAGCCCTTGATGTCGGCCGAGGAGTTCATGTAGGTCACCGGGACGGTGTCCGCGGCGATGCCCAGCTCGGTCAGCACGTCCCAGGCCGTCTCGACCTGCGACAGCACCGCCATGTCGGCCATCGAGCAGCCGGCGGCGAGGTCGGGCAGGATCACCTTCTGGTTGTCCGAGGTGAGGATGTCGGCGCTCTCGGCCATGAAGTGCACACCGCAGAAGACGATGTACTCCGCGTCGGGGCGGGCCGCCGCCTCCCGGGCCAGCTTGAACGAGTCGCCGGTCACGTCGGCGAACTGGATCACCTCGTCGCGCTGGTAGTGGTGGCCCAGCACGAAGACCTTCGTGCCGAGCGCGGCCTTCGCCGCGGCCGCCCGGGCCACCAGGTCCGGGTCGCTCGGCGCGGGGAGGTCACCCGGACACTCCACGCCACGCTCGGTGGCGGGGTCGCTGCCGCGGCCGAGGAGCAGCAGCGCAGTGGCGGTGTTGGAGGGCTCAACCCAGGTCGAAGTCACGCCTCCCATGGTCCCACAGCGGGACGGCCCCGCAGCCGCCACGGATGTGGCCTGCCACACTGCTCGGCATGCGCGTGCTGCTCTGCCCGGACAAGTTCGCCGGCACGCTGCCGGCCCCGGAGGTGGCCGCCGCCGTGGCCGAGGGCTGGCGGGAGGTCGCCCCCGCCGACGAGCTGCTGATCCGCCCGCTGGCCGACGGCGGCCCCGGGTTCGTCGCCGTGCTCGCCGGGGCGCTCGGCGGCCGGGTGCTGCCGGTGCCCACCGTCGACCCGCTGGGCCGCCCGGCCACCGGTGAGATCCTGCTCACCGACGACGGGGTGGCCTACCTGGAGAGCGCCCAGGCGTGCGGGCTGCACCTGCTCTCCGCCGCCGAGCGGGACCCGAAGGCGACCACCTCCTACGGGCTGGGCCTGCTGGTCGCCGCCGCGGTCGAGGCGGGGGCGCGGACCGTGGTGATCGGGCTGGGCGGCTCGGCCACCAACGACGGCGGCGCCGGGATGCTCACCCCGCTCGGCGTCACCCCGCTGGACGAGGCCGGCCGGGCCCTGCCGTACGGCGGGGCGGCCCTCGCGGCGGTGACCGCGCTGGACGGCGCCCCCCGGGTCCGCGGCGCGGCGCTGGTCGCCGCCACCGACGTCGACAATCCGCTGCTCGGGCTGCACGGCGCCAGCAACGTGTACGGCCCGCAGAAGGGCGCCTCCCGGGCCGACGTGCTGCTGCTCGACGCGGCGCTGGAGCGCTGGGCGGCGGTGCTGGAGAAGGACCTGCCGGGCTGCCCGTCCGGGCTCGGCGCGCTGCCCGGCGGCGGCGCGGCCGGCGGCCTCGGCGCGGCGGTCCTCGCGCTCGGTGGCCGGTGCGAGTCGGGCATCGGCCTGGTCGCCCGGGCCATCGGCCTGGAGGCGGCGCTGGACGCCGCCGACCTGGTGATCACCGGCGAGGGCTCCTTCGACCACCAGTCGCTGCGCGGCAAGGTGGTCGCCGGGGTGGCCGGGGCCGCCCGGGACCGCGGGGTGCCCTGCGTGGTGCTGGCCGGCCGGGTGAGCACCGGGCGGCGGGAGGCCGCCGCGGCCGGCGTGACCGAGGCGCACAGCCTGGTGGAGCACTTCGGCGGCGAGGAGCGCGGGGGAGTCGAGGCGGCGATGGGCCGCCCGGCCGAGGGGCTGCGCGCGCTCGGCGCCCGGCTCGCCCGCCAGTGGAGCCGCTGAGCCGCCCTGGCCTGCGGCGCGGCTCACGCCGCGCGGCTCGTGCCACCGGAGGTGGTGCATGCCGGGGCGGCGTACGATCGGATCTGGACCACACCGGGAATCACTGGCAGACGTGCGGCGTTGGCCAGTGCGTCCGGACCCCATATCGCGCAGGGAGACTTCCACGTGACCACGCCAGCGCAGACCGAGTCGACCGAGGCCAAGGCCCCCAGCACCGTCGTCCTCACCGACGTCGCGGCGCAGAAGGTCAAGGCCCTGATCGAGCAGGAGGGCCGTGACGACCTGCGGCTCCGGGTCGCCGTGCAGCCGGGCGGCTGCTCCGGCCTGCGGTACCAGCTGTTCTTCGACGAGCGGTCGCTCGACGGTGACGTCGTCACCGACTTCGGCGGTGTCGAGGTCGTCGTCGACCGGATGAGCGCCCCCTACCTGGCGGGCGCCACCATCGACTTCGCCGACCGGATCGACGCCCAGGGCTTCACCATCGACAACCCGAACGCCGGCAACTCCTGCGCCTGCGGCGACTCGTTCAGCTGAGTCGACCAGGCCGACGACGCCTGCCTGACGGCGGGACCATCCCCCATGGGGTGGTCCCGCCGTTTTGTCGTACCGCGCGGGTGTCCGGACGGTGACGTCGGGATGTGCGGGGGACGACCGGTTGTCGACCGACCCCCGTCCGGCCGGGCGGGGCGACCGGTAGGCTGACCCGCGCCGTGCTCCCGACCACGAGGGTTGACATGAAGATCGCCGTGACCGGCTCGATCGCGACCGACCACCTGATGAGCTTCCCCGGCCGGTTCGCCGACCAGCTCCTCGCCGACCAGCTGGACAAGGTCTCGCTCTCCTTCCTCGTCGACGAGCTGGTGCTCCGGCGCGGCGGCACCGCCGCGAACATCTCCTTCGGCATGGCCCAGCTCGGGCTGCGACCGGTGCTGCTCGGCGCGGTCGGGGCGGACTTCGCCGACTACCGGTCCTGGCTGGAGCGGCACGGCGTCGACTGCGACTCGGTGCACGTCAGCGAGATCGCGCACACGGCCCGCTTCGTCTGCACCACCGACACCGACATGTGCCAGATCGCCTCGTTCTACGCGGGCGCGATGAGCGAGGCCCGCAACATCGAGCTGGCCCCGGTGGCGCAGCGGCTCGGCGGGCTCGACCTGGTGCTGGTCAGCGCCAACGACCCGGCCGCGATGATCCGGCACTCCGCCGAGTGCCGCGAGCGCGGGTACGCCTTCGTGGCCGACCCGTCGCAGCAGCTCGCCCGGATGGACGGCGCGGACGTGCTCGGCCTGGTCGACGGCGCCGACTACCTGATGACCAACGAGTACGAGAAGTCGCTGCTCCAGACCAAGGCCGGGCTGACCGACGCCCAGCTGCTGGACCGGGTCAAGGTCCGGGTCACCACGCTGGGCAAGCAGGGCGTGGAGATCGCCGGCCGGGACATCGGCACCATCCACGTGCCGATCGCCCGGGAGATCCAGGCGATCGACCCGACCGGCGTCGGCGACGGCTTCCGGGCCGGCTTCTTCGCCGCGCTCAACTGGGGCGTCAGCCTGGAGCGCGCCGCCCAGGTCGGCTGCCTGCTCGCCACCCTGGTGCTGGAGAACTTCGGCGGCCAGGAGTACGAGGTCCGCCGGGACCTGTTCGTCAAGCGGCTCGCCGAGTCGTACGGCGACGCGGCCGCCGAGGACGTCCGGCCGCACCTGCTGTGACCGGCCCGGGGCCCGGGGTGGACCCGACGGCGGTCCGCCCGGACGCCGGCGTGCCAGTGCTGGTGGCCTTCGCCGGGCTGCCCGGCGTGGGCAAGAGCACCCTCGCCCGCCGGGTCGGCGCCGCGCTGCGCGCCCCGGTCCTGCCGGTCGACCCGGTGGAGCACGCCCTGGGCCGCTTCGGCCTGGTCGGCGACGTGCCCGGGATGGCCGCCTACGGGGCGGTCGCCGGGCTGGCCGAGGTGCAGCTCGGGCTCGGGCTGAGCGTGGTGGTCGATGCGGTGAACCCGGTGGCCAGCGCCCGAGGCCTCTGGCACGATCTGGCCGAGCGGGCCGGCGTGCCGCTGCGGGTGATCGAGGTGCACTGCGGCGACGAGGCGGAGCACCGCCGCCGGGTCGAGGCCCGGCCGCCCGACGAGCAGCACAACACCTGGGAGCGGACGCTGCTCCGCCGCGCGGAGTACGAGCCGCTGATCGGCCCCCGGCTGGTGGTCGACACGGCCGTCGACACCGACCCGTTGCCGGGGATCCTCGCCTACCTCCGCTGACCCCCCGAGGTCACTGGCGGCGCCGCACGTCGTAGCCCGGGCCCTCCGGATGGGCGGCCACGAACTCCTGGCCGCGCATCCGGCACCAGGCCGGGATGTCCACGGCCGCGGCGGGGTCGTCGGCGAGCACCCGGACCACCGCCCCGACCGGCAGCTCGGGCAGCCGCCGGGCGAGATTGATCACGGGCAGTGGGCAGCGCTGGCCCCGGCAGTCGAGCACCTCGTCCGGCTCGCTCACAGGGTCTCCTCCGTTCGCGACTGCGGGGCTCGCAGGAGCGGCTCACTCCTCGCGCTCACAGGCCGACCGCCCCCGCCTCGGCGCGCAGAGTGGCGACGATCCCGGGCAGCTCGGCCAGGAACCGGTCGACATCCGCCTCGGTGGTCTCCCGGTGCAGCGACACCCGGACGTTGCCGTGCGACAGCACCCCCATCGCCTCCAGCACGTGCGACGGACGCAACGTCGAGGAGGTGCACGACGAGCCGGAGGAGACCGCGAAGCCCCGCCGGTCCAGCGCGTGCAGCAGCGCCTCGCCGTCCACGTACAGGCAGGAGAAGGTGACCAGGTGGGGGAGGCGGTCCACCGGGTCGCCGACCACCTCCACGTCCGGCACCTCGGCCGCCACCCGGGCCCGGATCCGGTCGACCAGCGGCGCCAGCCGGGCCGCCTCGGCCGCCGCGTCGGCCGCCGCCGCGCGCAGGCTCGCCGCCGCGGCCACCACCGCCGGCAGGTTCACCACCCCCGGGGTACGCCCCGACTCCCGCTCGTCGGCCGGGAACGGCGACTCCCAGCGGGTGCCCTTGCGCACCACCAGCAGCCCCACGCCCGGTGGGCCGCCCCACTTGTGCGCGCTGGCGCTCAGCACCGACCAGCCGGCCGGCAGCGGCGCACGGCCGGCCAGCTGCGCCGCGTCGACGTAGAGCGGCACCCCCGCCTCGGCGCAGAGTTCCGCCGCCGCGGGCACCGGCTGCACCGTGCCCACCTCGTGACTCGCCCCGATCAGGGCGGCCAGGGCCACCCCGGGCGCGCCCACCGCCGCCGCCCAGGCGTCCAGGTCCACCCGGCCGAGCCGGTCCACGGGTACGCCGACCGCGTCGCCCCCGCCGGCCACGTGCCGCTCCGCGGCGTGCAGCACCGCCGAGTGCTCGATCGCCGAGTGCACCAGGGCCGCCCCGGCCCGGCGCCGCCCGGACAGGCCGCCGAGCACGGCGGCGTGCGCTGCCGCCGTACCGCTGGGGGTGAAGGAGAGCTCGTCGGCGCGGACGCCGAGGGTCTGCGCGGCGGCCTCGCGGGCGGCGTCGAGGAGCTGGCGGGCCCGGCGGGCCTGGCCGTAGAGCCTGGCCGGGTCGGCCCAGCCGTCGTCGAGCGCGGCCAGCAGCGCCTGCCGCGCGACCGGGTGCAGCGGGGCGGCGGTGGCCGCGTCCAGGTAGACCGGGTTGGCGCTCACGAAGCTCCACGCTATCGCGCAAGTACGCCCAAGATCCCCCGATGGGGGCGGACAGTGACCCCAAGACGGTCAGGCCCGTCATGGTCGAGTAATCTGCGACCGTCGGTGACGCCTTTGCCGTCGGTGTCGAGCGAAACAAATCACCGCGGCGCGCTAGGGAGGCAGGACCAGGTGGTCGCAAGGAGTTCGGAGGTACGGCCGTCGGCCGTGCGGCACAGCGCTTCCTCGGGGGCCGGCGGGCGCCGGCGGCGTGGTGCCGGTCGACTCGCCGGGCTCGGTCTCGGCGGAGCCGCGCTGCTGGTTCTGCTCACCGGCTGCGACGTCGGCAAGACGTTCGGCGGCTTCGGGTGGCCGCAGGGCGGCATCACCCCCGAGTCGCACCGGATGTACGACCTGTGGATCGCGTCCTGCATCGCCGCCCTGGCGGTCGGCGTGTTCGTGTGGGGCCTGATCTTCTGGTGCGTGATCCGCTACCGGAAGCGCGGCAACGAGCTGCCGGTGCAGACCCGCTACAACCTGCCGATGGAGTTCCTCTACACCATCGCGCCGATCCTCGTGGTCTCCGTGCTCTTCTACTACACCGCGGTGGTGCAGACCGACGTGGTGAAGGAGTCGAAGAACCCCGACGTCACCGTCGAGGTCGTCGCCTTCAAGTGGAACTGGCAGTTCAACTACCGCGACGGCCAGGGCCGCGACGCCAACACCGTCGCCTCGGTGCTGGGCACCAGCGAGGTCATCCCGGTGCTGGTCCTGCCGAGCGGCAAGTCGATCCGGTTCGAGGAGCAGAGCCGCGACGTCATCCACTCCTTCTGGGTGCCGGAGCTGCTGTTCAAGCGCGACGTCATGCCGGGCAACATCCGCAACACCTTCGAGGTCTCCAGCATCGACCAGGAGGGCGCGTTCGTCGGCCGCTGCGCCGAGCTGTGCGGCAGCTACCACGCCTTCATGAACTTCGAGCTGCGGGTCGTCTCGCCGGAGAAGTACGAGCAGTTCCTGGCGGCCAAGAAGGCCGGCAAATCGACCCAGGAGGCGCTCAAGGCGATCGGCGAGAACGAGTTCGCCACCGAGACCAAGCCGTTCAACACGCGCCGCAACACGGCCAACTTCAACCCGTCCGACGCGACGGCCGACGCGGGAAGCTGAGGGGTCCGGCATGAAGACCGAGTGGAAGATCTTCCTCACCATCGCGACGTTCCTCTTCGGCGCGGCGATCCTCTACGGCGTGTGGACGTACGGCGACGGCGGCCGGGTCGAGTGGGTCGGCACCGTGGCGCTGCTGCTGTCCTTCCTGCTCTGCGCCATGTGCGGCGGCTTCTTCTGGTTCGTCTCGCGCCGCATCGACCTGCGCCCGGAGGACCGGCCGGACGGCGAGATCGCCGACGGCGCGGGCGAGATCGGCTTCTTCAGCCCGGGCAGCTACTGGCCGTTCGGCCTGGCCCTGGCCGCCTCGATCGCCGGTCTCGGGCTGGTCTTCTGGCAGTTCTGGCTGCTGGGCCTGGGCATGGTGACGGTCGTCTTCGCCGCCTGCGGCCTGCTTTTCGAGTACTACTCGGGCACCCGCCGCACCGCCGAGCACTGACCCGAACCCAAACACCGGCAAGGCCCGCGCCCCCTTTCGGGGCCGCGGGCCTTCCGCTTTCCCGGCCCCCTCCGCCTTCCGCTGCCGCACGTCGATCATGAGGTTGGCGGTGTGAGTCGTCCCATTTGTCGCGGCCAACCTCATGATCGTCCCGGTGACGGGAGATCTTGGAAGGTTGCCGTTCGGTGCGTACGGACGATTGCGGGTGACTGTGCGGCTCCGACGGTGGAGTGCGGACGGTGGGCAGCGGAGGCGAGGGTCTCCCGGGTCGGCCCTGCTGCTTCCGCTCGCCTCTCCGGGGTCGGCCGTCGTTGATCATGAGGTTGGCGGTGCGATTCGCCCGTTTTGTCGCGGCAAACTTCATGATCGTCGCGGTTGGTGGGGGATCTTGGCTGGTTGCCGTTCGAGGCGAGCGGTAACTGCCCAGGATTGGGCCGGGGGCGCCGGCGGCGGTGGGGCGGTGGGGTGGACAGGGCCGCGCGGGCAGGCGGTGGGCCCGGTGACATCGTTCGCAGGGCGAAGGTCGGGGTGCGCGCGAGCGGAGGCGGGGGCGAGCATCTGGTGTGGCGGATCGGCGGGTGTCGCTCGTGGGTGGCACGCCGTGGGTCGCCGGGCTCGGGCAGCGACGCTCACGGGCGTCGGCGGGGTCGCGTCGGTCTACCTGGCGGCCGGGCTCCAGGGGCTGGGTAGCCGTGACCCGAGGCGATTCTGGCCAGGTTCGACGGCGGGTCAGGCGGCCTGGCGGTGCGGTGGGCGGGTGGTGCGGCGGCGGCGGTCGAGGCGCGGGGCGCGGAAGGCGAAGGTGGCGATGAGCACCGCCGCGCCGCAGCCGGTGCAGACCAGCTCGGGGCAGTCGGCGCCGTGCCCGTCGACGCAGGGGGGCGCCTCGAACAGCACGACGCCCTCGCAGGTGTCGCAGTGGAATTCGCGGTCCGACACGGGCGTCTCCTCTCGTTCCGGTGCCCGCCCGACGGGTGGGGGCGCCATCGGCGGAAAACGGAAAATTACTCCCGTGTAGTTTGGCACGCCGGTCCGACAAAACCGGAACGGCACCCGGGCTCAGAGGGTGCCGGCGACCGCCAACCAGCGCTCCAGGGCGCCGGCGGCCGCGCCCGAGTCGATCGACTCGGTGGCCCGGACCAGGCCGGCGCGCAGCGCCTCGTGCAGGTCGCCGTCGAGCGGGCCCTGGGTGGCCAGCGCGACCGCGGCGTTCACCAGCACCGCGTCGCGGACCGGGCCGGTCTCGCCGGCCAGCAGCCGCCGGACCACCCCGGCGTTGTACGCCGCGTCTCCGCCCCGCAGATCGGCCAGGGTGGCCCGGGGCACCCCGAGCTCCCTGGCGTCCAGCAGCGCCTCCCTGACGGTGCCCTGCTGGGCCACCCAGACGCGGGTCGGCGCGCCGGTGCTGAACTCGTCCAGCCCGTCCTCGCCGCGCATCACGATCACCGAGTCGCCCCGGGCGGCGAAGACGGCCGCCATCACCGGGGCCATCCGCGGGTCGAAGCAGCCCACGGCGCCGGCCCGCGGGCGGGCCGGGTTGGTCAGCGGGCCGAGGAAGTTGAAAGCGGTGGGCACGCCGATCTCGCGGCGGACCGGGCCGGTGTGCCGCATGCCGGGGTGGAACCGGGCGGCGAAGCAGAAGCCGATGCCGGCCTCGGTCACGCACCGGGCCACCTGCTCCGGGTCCAGGTCCAGCGGGACGCCGAGGTATTCCAGCACGTCGGCGGTGCCGCAGGAGGAGGAGGCGGCCCGGTTGCCGTGCTTGACCACCCGCACGCCGGCCCCGGCGACCACCAGCGCGGCCATGGTGGAGATGTTCACCGTGTGGGCGAGGTCGCCGCCGGTGCCCACCACGTCCAGCGCGCCGGCCCGTACCTCCTCGGGCAGCGCCACCGGGACGGCGCGGGTCAGCATCGCCTCGACCAGGCCGCCCAGCTCGGCGGGCGTCTCGCCCTTGGTGCGCAGGGCCACCGCGAAGCCGGCGATCTGGGCCGGGGTGGCCGAGCCGGCCATGATCTCGCCCATCGCCCAGGCGGTGTCGGCGGTGGAGAGCTCCTCGCCGCGCAGCAGCGCGTTGAGCAGAAGCGGCCAGGTCCGTTCGCCCATGGCGGGCCTCCCGAGCGGGCGTGAGAGCGGGTGTGGCGACCGTCATTCGGTCCGTCGCGCCGTCTGGCGGCGCGTAGGCCGAATCATGGCCGAAGTCGGCGCCACGGCCGCGTCGCCGTGGCGCCGGACGACGGCTCCGGGTCGCGGCGCGGCGTCAGACGCGCCGGGTTGGAGCCGTCGCGGGGTGGCTCAGGCCGCGGCGTGCGTGCGCCGCAGCAGCTCGGCGACGGTGGTGCCGGCGGTCACCGGGTCGAGCGGGTGGGTCAGCGTGGCGTCGACCTCGGCGTACGCGGCCAGCCAGCGGTCGGCGGCGCGGGCCAGCACCACGCAGGTCGGCGGGGCGTCGTCCCGGTCGTCCTTGATCTGGCGGGCGATGCCGATGCCGCCGCCGGGGCTCGCCTCGCCGTCGAGCAGGAGCAGGTCGATCTCGTAGTCGTCGACCAGCCGGACGCAGCCGGCGTAGTCGGCGGCCTCGACGAACTCGATCTCGAGCCCGGGCGCGGGCCGGGTGCCGACGGCGAGTCGCATCCGGTCACGGACCTTCGGGTCGTCGCTGTAGAGCAGGACGGTGCAAAGACGATCGCTCATCGTGACGTGGCTCCCACCTCGTAGCTGCCCGCTGATCGTAGCGGGCGTCACATCCGACCAGTCGCCCCGCCCTGGCGTACTGACGACGGCTCCAGGTCGCGGCGCGGCGTCAGACGGGCCGAGCTGGAGTTGTCGCCGGCGGGGTCAGGCGCTCGCCTCCGCGGCGCGCTCTCGGGCCTCCTGGCGGTCCAGTTCGCGGTCCAGTCGGCGGGCCTCGCGCTCCGACTGCTTGATCCACTGGACGACCAGCACGGCCAGCATGGTGACGCTGACGAACTCGCCGCCGGCCCAGAGCACGCCGCCGGCCACCACCTGGTCGTTCCACGGGTCCGACCAGCTCAGGTGCAGCGACGGGTACCAGTCGCCGCCGAGCAGCGTGGTGCTCTGCATGATGGTCAGCCCGAGCACGGTGTGGAACGGCACGGAGAGCACCATGAGCAGCGCCCGGGCCGGGTACGGCCAGCGCCCGGGCAGCGGGTCCAGGCCGAGCAGCGGCCAGAAGAACACGCAGCCGGTCATGATGAAGTGCGCGTGCACCAGCTCGTGCGCCCACTCGTGCTGGAGGGTGACCTCGTAGAGGCCGGTGAAGTAGAGGGCGAACGGGTTCACCACGAAGATGGCGAACGCCACCAGCGGGAAGCTGTAGACCCGGGCGATCCGGCTGTGCACGACGGCCAGCAGCCGCTTGCGCGGGCGCACCGGCAGGGTGCGCAGGGCGAGCGTCACCGGCGCGCCGAGCGCCAGGAAGATCGGCGCGATCATGGACAGCACCATGTGCTGGACCATGTGCACCGACAGCAGGGCGGTGTCGTAGGCGCCCAGCCCGCTGACCGTCACCGCGGCGATGCCGCCGAGGCCCGGGAAGAGGAAGCTGACGGTACGGACCACCGGCCAGCGGTCGCCGCGCAGCCGCAGCCGGTACACGCCGTAGAGGTAGAGGCCGGCGGCGAGCACCAGCCCGAGGGTGAGCCAACTGTCCAGCCGGGTCTCGGTCAGGACGCGGGCCACGGTGAACGGCGGCGGGACGGCCTCGCCCCCCGCCGCGAGTGTCGCCGGGGCCACCGAGGTGGCGGCGAAGATCGGATCGACGTGCAGCACGCTTTTCAGGGTAGGTCAGGCGAAGCGGACGACCCCGATCGGGCCACTGATGGCACAGGTTTGCCACCCCGCTGATCGTGGGTCCCGGTCAAGGGCAATAATGACCGCGTGACTGCGGCCCCAGCCATTGACAAGAGCCGGATCCACTCCCTGACCCGACCCAACATGGTCAGCGTCGGGACGATCGTGTGGCTCTCCAGCGAACTCATGTTCTTCGCGGCGCTGTTCGCGATGTACTTCTCGATCCGCGCGGCGGCGCCGGAGCAGTGGGAGAAGCACACCGAGATCCTGAACATCCCCTACGCGACCACCTTCACGGTGATCCTGGTGCTGTCCTCGGTGACCTGCCAGCTCGGTGTCTTCGCGGCCGAGAAGGGTGACGTCCACGCCCTGCGCCGGTGGTTCACGATCACCTTCGTGATGGGCCTGATCTTCGTGCTCGGCCAGGCGAACGAGTACCGCAACCTGGTGCACGAGGGCGTCAAGATCAACGAAGACGGTTACGGGTCGATGTTCTACCTGACGACCGGCTTCCACGGCCTGCACGTGACCGGCGGTCTGGTCGCGTTCGTCATCTTCATGATCCGCACCACCATGGGCCGGTTCACCCCGGCGCAGGCGACCTCGGCGATCGTCGTGTCCTACTACTGGCACTTCGTCGACGTCGTGTGGATCGGGCTCTACGCCATGATCTACTGGCTCCAGTGATCTTGGCGCGTCACGTACCGCGCCGCTGCTCCGTCCCCTGAGACAAGGTCCAACCGGTTAAGGACACAGGTCATGACTTCTGACAACGACCGCCGACGCGGTCTGCTCGCGCGGCTGCGCGGGCGGCCCGTAGCGCGCAGCAGGGGCCGCCGCCGGCTGGGTGCCGCGGTCCGGCTGGCCGCCGCGCTGATGCTGGCCGGCGGCGCCTACACCGTCTTCGCCCCCGGCGTGCAGGCGCAGGACAACCCGCCCCTGAGCGCCGCCGCCAACGAGGGCAAGGCGCTGTTCGACGTGAGCTGTGTGACCTGCCACGGTCGCAACGCCCAGGGCGTCGAGGGACGCGGGCCGAGCCTGATCGGCGTCGGGTCGGCCTCGGTCGAGTTCCAGGTCAGCAGCGGTCGGATGCCGATGGCCCGGCAGGAAGCCCAGGCCATGCGCAAGCCCCCGCAGTTCACCGACGAGCAGGTGCGCCAGCTCGGCCAGTACATCCAGGAGCTCGGCGGCGGCCCGCAGGTGCCGCAGGGCGACCTGCGCGAGGGCGCGAACCTCTCCACCGGTGGTGAGCTGTTCCGGATCAACTGCTCGCAGTGCCACGCCTTCGGCGCCGGCGGCGGCGCCCTCTCCTCGGGCAAGTACGCGCCGAGCCTGAAGCCGGCCAGCGACCGGCAGATCTACGCCGCGATGCTGAGCGGCCCGCAGAACATGCCGGTGTTCGGCGACAACCAGATCACTCCGGAGGAGAAGGCGGACATCATCGCCTACATCCAGGAGACCCTGAAGCACGACCAGGACCAGGGCGGTTTCAACCTGGGCCGGTACGGCCCGTCGACCGAGGGTCTCGCGATCTTCCTGGTCGGCATCGTCGCGCTGGTCTTCACGAGCCTGTGGATTGCGGGCAAGTCGTGACCGAGCGGATCATTCGTTTCAGTGCTGTGGCGCCGACCCCCGGCGCCACCCGTAGCGAGGTGACGGCATGAGCACCCACACCGAGCACCAGGCCCCGCAGGGCCGGGAGCCGCTCGACGTGAACGACCCCCGGCTCTCCCGGTTCGAGATCGTCGAGGAGGGCGCGCGGCGGGACGACATCGAGATCGTCCACTACGAGCCGCAGGTGGTCCCCGGCAGCAAGGCCGAGCGCCGGATGACCCGTACGGTCGCGTCGTTCTTCTGGATCACGTTCCTGGCCGGGCTGGCCTTCCTGGTCGTCTACATCTGGTGGCCGTGGCAGTGGGAGGCCGGCCGCGGGGGCGACAAGTACTACACCCCGCTGCTCGGCGTGACCCTGGGCATCGCGCTCCTCGGCGTCGGCTTCGGCATCCTCACCTGGGGCAAGAAGCTGCTGCCCAAGGAGGTCTCGATCCAGGACCGGCACGACCAGCCCGGTTCCCCGGCGGACCGGAGGATCACCGGCGAGACCATGCTCTACATGGCCGACGAGCTCGGCGTGAAGCGCCGGCCGCTGCTCGGCCTCTCGGTGCTCGCCGGCCTGGCGCCGGTCGGCGCGGTCCTCGCGGCGCCGCTGGTCGGTGGCCTGATCTCGCAGCCGCACAAGAACAACCAGATGTTCACCACCGGCTTCGCGCCGGGCGAGGGCGGCAAGCGGATCCGGCTGGTCCGCGAGGACGGCCGGCCGATCCGTCCGGCGGACGTCAGCGTCGGCGGCCAGCTCACCGTGTTCCCGGGCATCGACGGCGGCGTGAGCAACAAGCACGCCGACTCGCCGACCCTGCTGATCCACCTGCGCGAGGACGACGCGCAGAAGTCGCGCGCCGCCAACGAGCGCAAGGGCCACGGCGACTTCATGTGGGGCAACTACGTCGCGTTCTCCAAGATCTGCACGCACGCCGGTTGCCCGGCCAGCCTCTACGAGCAGCAGACCAACCGGCTGCTCTGCCCCTGCCACCAGTCGCAGTTCCTCATCACCGACAACGCCAAGCCGGTCTTCGGCCCGGCGAACCGGCCGCTGCCGCAGCTGCCGATCGAGGTGGACGAGGAGGGCTTCTTCGTGGCGAGGTCCGACTACACCGAGACCATCGGTCCCGACTTCTGGGAGCGGCCATGAAGCGCCGAAAGTTTGATGCGGCCGCGCTGCCGGCCAAGACCGCCGGGGCGGTGGACGACCGCTTCCAGGTGGCCACCCCGCTGCGCAAG
This sequence comes from Micromonospora sp. NPDC004540, assembly GCF_040610095.1. NCBI lineage: Bacteria > Bacillati > Actinomycetota > Actinomycetes > Micromonosporales > Micromonosporaceae > Micromonospora > Micromonospora sp. NPDC004540. Next base: position 1,630 of record NZ_JBEXLR010000102.1, on the reverse strand, counting down.
CTGCTGAACAAGGTCTTCCCCGACCACTGGTCCTTCCTGCTGGGCGAGATCGCGCTCTTCTCGTTCATCGTCCTGCTGCTGACCGGTGTCTTCCTGACCTTCTTCTTCGAGCCGTCGATGACCGAGGTGGTCTACGACGGCAGCTACGCCCCCCTGCGGGGCACCCCGATGTCGGCCGCCTACGCCTCCAGCCTGGACCTGTCGTTCGACGTCCGGGGCGGCCTGATCATGCGGCAGATGCACCACTGGGCGGCGCTGCTGTTCATGGCCGCGATCGTGGTGCACATGCTCCGGGTCTTCTTCACCGGCGCGTTCCGCAAGCCGCGTGAGACGAACTGGATCATCGGCTCGCTGCTGTTCTGGGTCGGCTTCCTGGCCGGCTTCACCGGCTACTCGCTGCCGGACGACGGCCTCTCCGGCACCGGTCTGCGGATCGCCTCCGGCATCATCCTGTCGATCCCGGTGATCGGCTCCTGGGTCAGCTCGTCGATCTTCGGCGGGGAGTTCCCCGGCACCATCATCATCAGCCGGTTCTTCATCGCCCACGTGCTGCTCATCCCGGGCCTGCTGGTGGCGCTGATCAGCGTCCACCTGGGCCTGGTCTTCAAGCAGAAGCACACCCAGTGGCCCGGCCCCGGCCGGACCAACGAGAACGTGGTCGGCGAGCGGATGTTCCCGCGCTACGCGCTCAAGCAGGGCGGCTTCTTCATGGTCGTCTTCGGCGTGATCGCGCTGATGGGTGGCCTGTTCCAGATCAACCCGATCTGGTACTTCGGCCCGTACGAGGCATGGGTGGTCTCGGCCGCCAGCCAGCCCGACTGGTACGTCATGTTCCTCGACGGCTCGACCCGTCTGATGCCGGCCTGGGAGATCAGCATCCCGATCGGCGACGGGTACGTCATCCCGCCGCTGTTCTGGCCGACGGTCGTGCTCCCCGGCATCCTGGTGGGCCTGTCGACGATGTACCCGTTCCTGGAGGCGCGCCGCCTCAAGGACTACAAGCACCACAACCTGCTCCAGCGGCCCCGGGACGTGCCGGCCCGGACCGCGGTGGGCGCCATGGCGGTCTCCTTCTACGTGGTGCTGACCCTCTCCGGCGGCAACGACGTCATCGCCGACAAGTTCCACATCAGCCTGAATGCGATGACCTGGGCCGGCCGGGTCGGCCTGCTGGTGGTCCCGCCGCTGGCCTACTACCTCACCTACCGGATCTGCCTGGGTCTCCAGCAGCACGACCGGGAGGTGCTGGCCCACGGCGTGGAGACCGGCATCATCAGGCGGCTGCCCGACGGCCGGTTCGTCGAGGTCCACCAGCCGCTCACCGCGGCCGACGGGCACGACGGCCACGCCCCGGCGCTGGACTACGTCGGCTGGGTCGTGCCGAAGAAGATGAACCGGCTCGGTGCCCTCGGCCCGGCCATCCGGGGCTTCTTCTACCCGATCGAGAAGCCGGCCGAGGCGCCGGTCTCGCCGGGCCACCCGCCGGTCGAGGCCCGACCGGAGCGGGAGGAGATCGGCAGCGGCGAGAGCCGCCGCTGACCCGCCCGGGTACGACTGACCGTGGCGCCCGCCGGATCCCCCGCGGGCGCCCCGGCCGGTTGCGGCGCGGCCGACCCCGGCCCCCCACCGG
>NZ_JBEXLR010000101.1:0-23442 GCF_040610095.1 Micromonospora sp. NPDC004540 | reverse complement strand
TGCGGCGGTGCGTCCGGGTGCGTCGGCGCGGCCGGGGCGAACAGGGGCGGTGGAGGCGGGGCCGCGCCCCTCGCATGGAAGAATTGGCCGACCCGTCGCGTCGGGGTGGTGGTCAGCCGCAGAGGCGGCCGACCTCGTCCCGGAACCGGTCCATCGGGTTCGACCCGGCCGGGCCGAGCAGATACTCCTTCAGCTCCCGCCGCGCCTCGGTCATCGGGTCGTCGCCGGCCCGGGTGACGGCGAGGACCTTCGGCAGCTCACCGCAGTCCGCGGAGAGCAGGTACGCCGCCCGCGCGGTGGGGAACGTCCGGCGGAACTCGTCCTCCGGCAGGCCGGCCGGGTTGGCCACCACGTAGGGCCGCTCGCTCTGCACGAAGTCGGAGACCACGCTGGAGACGTCGCTGACCAGCAGGTCGGTGACGTTGAAGCAGTCGAACAGGCCCGGGGTCCGGCCGGTGACCGCCAGGTGCGCGGTGCCGTCCAGCGACGTCGGGTCGGTCTCGCCGCCGGCGGCGCGGATCCGGGCCACGATCCGCTCGTGCACCGCCCGGGCCTTCTTCGAGCGGCTGCCGGTCAGCGGGTGCGGCTTGTAGATCAGCCGGAGGTTGCCGGCGGCGAGCAGCCCGGACACGATCCGCTCCCCCATCAGCACCAGCGAGGTGTGGTAGGGGTCGTCGTCCAGCCAGCCCTCCCAGGTCGGGGCGTAGAGCACGGTGAAGACGTGGTCGGCGGCGCCCGAGCCGAAGGTGTGCACCCCGGCGAGCTGCGGCCGGCCGATCTCCACGATGTCGCGGTCCAGCACACCCACCCCGGCCCGGGCGTACCGCTCCCGGCCGGCCGGGCCGGCCACCCAGACCTCGTCGTAGACCTTGCTGTACGGGTTGACGCTGGCCTGCTTGTCGCTGTCACCGTGGCCGACGAAGACGTGCTTCACGCCCGGCTCGCGCAGCATGTGGATGTTGGCGCCGACGTTGGCCGCGTAGAGGGCGACCCGGATCGAGCCGAAGTCGAGGTTCATGAAGTCCACCCCGGCCGGTACGCAGATCACCGGCAGCCGGGTGTCGGCCAGCTCGTGGAACGCGTCCTCGGCGCGCAGCAGCACCACCGCGCGGCGGCCGGCCGCCTCGACCGGGGCGAGCCACATGTTGGCCTGGTAGACGTCCTTGGCCGGGCCGGCGAAGTAGAGCGCCACCTCGGGCCGCTCCCGGGCCAGCCAGTCGTGCACGGCGGGCAGGATGCCGGGGGTCTTCCCGCGGCCGCGCAGGAAGGTGAGCACCAGCACCGCGGCGGTGACCAGGCCGGCGGCCAGGGTGACCAGGCCGGTGACCACCACCGGGGCGATCCGGTCGGCCACCGCGGCCACCACGGCGGCCGGCACCAGCAGCACGTTGAGCAGCGGCAGCCGCAGGCCGGCCAGGAACCGCGCCCAGGTCGGCGGAACCGGCACCCGGCGCAGCGTGCCGAGGTCGAGGTTGCGGGTGAACGCCGGCGTGGCGGCCCGCCCGTCGACCACCCTGGTCAGCGCGGTCGTGCCGACGGCCACGGTCCAGAGCGCGGCGGGCAGCAGCAGCACCGTGACGGTGCCGGCCACGCCGGGGCGGACGGTGCTCACCACCAGCAGCACCACGGACAGGTCGCGGACCAGCCGCCGGAAGACCAGCCCGAGGCCGGCCTTCCGGAGCAGCTCGCCGGTGTCGGCGTACCGGGTGGCGAGGGTCAGCTCACCGGCGATGACCACCAGGGCGGCGACCGCGTACGGGACCACCAGCCCGAGGACCCCGGAGAGGATCATGACCCCGTAGCCGAGCATCGTCAGGCCGACGGCGGCGAGACCCTGCTGGCTCCGTACTCTGCTGAACAACGGCACGCTCCCTGTCTGCCCACCGGCGTCGATGTGGTCCGATACCGGGCAGCTGCGACCTTAAACGGGGCAACTAACACAAGTATTGCCGGGGTGTCCGACGGGTGAACGGCCAATGACGGCGCTCACGCGGGGTGCCCGGCGGGCGGCGCAACGCAGTGAGCCCCGGCCGTCGGAACGGCCGGGGCCCACGGGCGACGGACGGGTCAGCCGCCGATGACCACCCGGCGGACGCCGGTCCAGCGCGCCGGGTCGGTGACCCGGCGGCCGTCGACCAGCACCGTCACGCCCGGCAGGTCGGCCGGGGTGAGGTTGCGGTACTCGGCGTGGTCGGCCTGGATGACCGCGGCGCCGACCGGCTCGCCCTGGTAGCCGGGGAGGCCGTGCGCGGCCAGCTCCTCATTGGTGTACATCGGGTCGGCGACGTACGGGACGGCGCCCCGCGCGCGCAGCGCCTCGACGGTCGGGAAGACGCCGGAGAACGCGGTCTCCTTGACGCCGCCCCGGTAGGCCGCGCCGAGCACCAGCACGCCCACCCCGGTCAGGTCCCCGTACGCGGCGGCGAGCAGGTCGACGGCGTACTCCGGCATGGCGGCGTTGGCCTCACGGGCCGAGCGCACCACGGTGGCCGCCGGGTCGTTCCACAGGTACATCCGCGGGTAGATCGGGATGCAGTGCCCACCGACGGCGATGCCCGGCGAGTGGATGTGGCTGTACGGCTGGGTGTTGCAGGCCTCGATCACCTTGGTGACGTCGACGCCCACCGTGTCGGCGAAGCGGGCGAACTGGTTCGCCAGGCCGATGTTGACGTCGCGGTAGGTCGTCTCGGCGAGCTTGGCCAGCTCGGACGCCTCGGCCGAGCCGAGGTCCCAGACGCCGTTCGGGCGGTCGAGGTCGGCCCGCTCGTCGAAGTCCAGCACCGCCTCGTAGAAGCGCACGCCGTGCTCGGCCGACGCCTCGTCGATGCCGCCGACCAGCTTCGGGTAGCGGCGCAGGTCGGCGAAGACCCGGCCGGTGAGCACCCGTTCCGGGCTGAACACCAGGTGGAAGTCCTGGCCGGCGGTGAGGCCGGAGCCCTCCTCCAGCATCGGGGCCCAGCGGCTGCGGGTGGTGCCGACCGGCAGGGTGGTCTCGTAGCTGACCAGGGTGCCCGGCTTGAGCCCGCGGGCGATGGCCCGGGTGGCGTCGTCCATCCAGCCGAAGTCCGGCACGCCCTCGGCGTCCACGAAGAGCGGCACGACCACGACGACGGCCTCGGACTCGGCGACCGCGGCGGCGGTGTCGGTGGTGGCCGACAGCAGCCCGGCGGCGACCGCCTCCTTCAGCTTGACGTCCAGGTCGGCCTCGCCCGGGAACGGCACGGCACCGGCGTTGACCAGCTCGACGACCCGCTCGGAGACGTCGGCACCGATCACCCGGTGCCCCTTCGAGGCGAACTGCACGGCGAGCGGCAGACCGATCTTGCCGAGCGCGACGACGCAGATGTTCATGAAACTACTTTCCTCCAGAGGGCCAGATTCGGCGCAGGCGGGCAAGGAACCGACGGGGAGTCACCGGCGTGATCGCGACGATCACCTGGCCCTTGTGGTTGGTGGTGGGCGTGACGAGGTGGAACCGGACGCCGTGCCGGGCCAGCAGCCGGGGTGCCGCGACGCGGCGATCGGCGCGCAGCGGCACCGAGCCGGTGCCGCCCAGCGCGGTCACCTCGGCACGCACCACCCGACGCTCCCCGTTCGCCGCGACGACCGCGAGCAGCCGGTCCACCGCGAAGTCCGTCCGTACGACGGTACCGGTGCCGTCGGGCGCGACCGACGTCACACCCGCCAACTCGCCGACGCTGACCCGGACCGCCTCCTCGGCCAGCTCGGAGAGCGCCGCCCAGCGGCTGCGCGCGGTGACCACCAGGGCCCGGGCGCCGGCGGCGTCCCGACCCCAGGCCAGCTCGGTGGCGGTCAGCCGGGCCAGCACCTTGGCGGCCTGGTCGGTGATGTCGTACCAGTCGTCCGGATAGCCGAACGCCGGGTCGCGGAAGCCGACGTGGTGGGCGTACCAGCGGTCGTGCTCGATCGTGACCTCGGGCGACGTCTTGTCGGCCTGCTGCCCGATCAGCTCGCGCAGCTGCGCCAGCTCGCCGTCGCGCGCCACGGCGAGCCGCAGCCGCAGGTCGGGCGCCATCCGGGCCAGGATGCCCTCGGTCAGGTACGCCTCGGCGAGCTTGCGGACCCGGTCGTGGACGTGCCGCTGGACGTCCGGGGAGAGGTCCAGGAACTCCGCCCGGAGCAGCTTCGCCACCTCCCAGCTGAAGTGGCGCAGCAGCACCGCGTCCCGGCGCGGGCCCGGCTCGACCAGCCCGGCCACGAAGCCGACCAGCTCCTCGGCGCAGCGCAGCCGCTCCTCGAAGCGGCTCGCGTAGGTGATGTTCTGCGCGTTCTCCCGCTTGACCGCGTAGTAGTACTCGTAGTCGGCGAGGACGGAGATCTTCTTCGCCCGGAAGCAGGCCTCCAGCGTGAACGGCTGGTCGCTGCCCATCGGCATGTCGGTGCGGAACCGCAGGCCGTGGCGCTCGACGAGGTCCCGCCGGAACAGCTTGGTGTTCGACAGAGACCAGGGCAGCGCGCTGTCGAAGAGGTCGACCCGCTCCTCGGTGCTCGCGTAGGCCGCCTGGTGCACGTAGCGCTTGTTGGTGCCGACCATCCGGCCGAGCACCACGTCGGAGTCCCACCGGTCGGCAGCCTCCACGAGGCGCTCCAGGGCCTCCGGCCCGAGGTGGTCGTCGGAGCCGATGAAGAAGACGTACCGGCCGCGGGCGTGGTCCAGGGCGACGTTGCTCGGGGCGGCCGGGCCGCCGGAGTTGGCCTGGTGCAGCACCCGAACCGTGTCCGGGTAGCGCTCGGCGTACCGGTCCAGCTCCGCGCCGCTGCCGTCGGTGGAGCCGTCGTCGACCGCGACGACCTCCAGCCGGTCCAGCCCGATCGTCTGCCCGACCAGCGAATCCAGACAGGTGGTCAGATACGGCATGGTGTTGTAGACGGCGACGATGACGCTCACGTCGGGCGTGCTCATCCGATCCTTCCCCCATCGCCGTGTTCGCTGCCGGCGGGGGATCCGCCGTCGGCCACGGGCGCGCTCGCCGGCCAGGGCCGACGATCTGACAGCGACCTCCGCCCGCGCCGTCCGTTTCACACGGCCCCGGCCCGGGACGGAACCTCCGCGAGTGTACGGCACGGAGGTGGCCGGACAGTGGCCCCGAGCGGGCGCGACGGCAAGCCGGAGGTGACCGGCGGAGCACGGTGTCCGGGGCACCCGGCGGGACCAGGCCCCTTGCTAACCTCACCGGGGCTCTTACACCTGCCGGGGGGGCACATGGTGGCCGGGATGGGAAGCGACATGGGCGTGATCGCCGATCGCGACAGCGACGGCCGCGAGGAGCGGCCGGGCGTCGCTCCCGAGGTGGCCGCCGGCGCCCGCCCGGTGGCCCGGCTGCGCCGGGCGCTGCTGGCCGCCTGGCCGGCGCTGGCGGGCTACGCCGCGGTCCGCGCGGTCGGGCTGATCACCCTGGCGATCTGGGGCGACGCGCGGGACGCCCGGCTCCTCCGGCTGATCGGCATCCGGGCCGACGCCGGCTGGTACCTGGCGATCGCCGAGCACGGGTACGACCGCGCGGAGACCCTGCAGAGCAACATGGCCTTCTTCCCGCTCTATCCCCTGCTGGTGCGCTTCGCCGAGCCGCTCTCCCCGCTGCAGTACCGCAACACCGCGATCGTGCTGGCCTGGGTCGCCTCGCTGGCCGCCGCCTGGGGGCTGTTCGCGATCGGCAACCACCTGCACGACCGGCGGACCGGGATCCTGCTGGCCGTGGTCTGGGGGCTGCTGCCGCACGCGATCGTCGAGTCGATGGCGTACACGGAGTCGCTCTTCACCGCGCTGGCCGCCTGGTCGCTGTACGCGGTGCTGACCGGCCGGTGGCTCACCGCCGGCACGCTCTGCCTGCTCGCCGGCGCGACCCGACCCACCGCCACCTCGCTCATCCCGGTGGTGATGCTGGCCGCGTTGATCGCGCTGGTGCGGCGCCGCGGCACCTGGCGGCCGGCGCTCGCCCTGCTCCTGGCGCCGCTCGGGTGGCTCGGCTTCGTCGGCTGGGTGGGCTGGCGGACCGGCCGGGTGGACGGCTGGTTCCAGATCCAGACCGAGGGCTGGCGCTCGACCTTCGACGGCGGTGCCGGCACCCTGGAGTACACCGGCACCACCCTGGACCAGCCGGTCACGCTCCAGTGGTACCTGATCGTCGCCGTCCTGGTGGGCAGCCTGATCCTGCTGGCGCTCAGCATCGTCGACCGGCAGCCCTGGCCGCTGCTGGTCTACAGCGCGATGATGCTGGTCACCACCATCGGCGCGTCCGGCTACTTCAACTCCAAGGCGCGGTTCCTGGTGCCGGCGTTCGCGCTGCTGCTGCCGGTCGCCCGGGGTCTCGCGGCGGCCAGCACCGCGCGGCTGATGATCATCCTGGTGGGGCTGACCGCCTTCGCGGCCTACTTCGGCGGCTACCTCCTGCTGGTCTGGGAATACTCCCCCTGACCAACGGCCCGGCTCACCGGGTCAGCGACCGCACGTCCCACAGCCAGACGTCCCGCACCCGCTGGCCGGGGCCGAAGCAGGCGTCCAGGAACGCCTTCAGCTCGTCCTCGTGGGCATGTTTCGGCAGCACCACCGCGTCCGCCCGCCACCAGCGCACGTCCGCCACCGCCTGCTCCCGCTCGGCCGCGCTGACCGTGGGCGGGCGGGTGCCGGCGCCGACCGCGGTGAGCAGCAGCGCGGTGGGCCGCGGCGGGGTGCCCCAGCGCCCGGTGTCGTCGGTGGGCGAGGTCGGCCCCAGGAAGTAGCCCTGCGGCACGGCGAAGCCGGTGAGGGCGGCGGAGCCCCAGTTGATCGAGGTCATGTTGTGCACCGGCACGGGCACCAGAGTGCGCCCCGCGGCCACATGGTGACGCCACTCCCCGGAGGTGACGAACTGGGGCACGGGCACCCGCCCCTTCGCCGGCAGCGGGGTCGGCAGCATCGGCACCAGGGCCGCCACCAGCGCCGCCGCCGTCAGCAGCCGCAGCGGGGCCGCCACCTGCGGGGTACGGGCCGCGAGGCCGTCGAGGCGGGCCACCGCCAGGGCGAGCAGCAGGCCGGCGGCGACCGTGGTGATCAGCGCGAACCGGGCGATGACCATGGCGTCCACGATCGGCAGGCCGCGCAGGAGGACGAACGGGGCCGGGATGTCGCTCTTCTCCGGCCCCCAGCTCAGCGTCGAGCCGAGGGCGAGCACTCCGGAGGTCAGCGCCACGACGGCGAGCACCCGGACGGCCAGTTCGCGGCGGAGCGCGACGACCGCGCCGGCCACCAGCACCACCACGGGCCAGCCGTAGAAGCTGGCCTGCTCGGTGGTGTTCGGCGCCAGCCCGCGGGCGCTGTCCGGTCCGCCGCCGATCGACTCGGTGGCGTAGGCCACGAACGAGCGCAGCCGCAGCGTGTACACGTCCGGGTCGCCCGGATGTCCGATCCGGTGCTGCGGCCCGGCGAACTGCATCCACAGCGGGTACGCGGTGACCAGCAGCACCACGCCGCCGGCCACCGCCAGCGCGGCCAGCGCCCGGGGCGCGAGCCGCAGCGTCTCCCGCGGGCGCAGCACGAGGTGGGCGACCGTGGCCATCAGCGCGCCGAGGGCGACCAGGAAGAGGATCTCCACGGAGATGAAGAACTGCGCGGCGACCAGCGCGCCGAGGATCAGGCCCTCCCGGAGCGGGGAGCCGGACCGGGTGAGCCGGACGACACGCCACACCAGGAACGGCACCAGCCACTGCGCGGTGATGTGCGGGTGGCCGTTGCTGTGCGTGATCATGGCCGGCGCGAAGGCGCAGAACAGGCCGCCGACGACGGCCGCCGCCCGGGAGCCGACCAGGTGCCGGGAGAGCACCCAGTACCAGGCGAAGGCGGTGCCGGCCAGGTTCAGCGTGATCAGCACCAGGTACGACAGGGGCGCCCCGCCGAGCAGGGTGACCGGCGTCAGCAGGATGCCCGGCAGCTGCATCCCGACGTTCGCCATCAGGTTCACGCCGTCGGGGGCGTTCTGCAGCGTGGTGAAGAACGGGTTCTCCAGGTGGGTCACCGCGTGCGCGGCGTACGCCAGCATCCACTCGTTGAACCCCTGGTCGTCCGGGCGGCTGCCGAGCAGCCGGCCGTGCACGTCCAGCCAGCCCCGCCCGGTGACCCAGAACGCGCCCAGCAGGTAGGCCACGGCGACGAGCAGGTCGACGAGGCGACCCGTGGGCAGCCGGCGGCCCCGGCCGGACCCGGGGTCGGCCGGCGTGGCCGGGGCCGTGTCCGCCGCCACCTCGGCGGACCCGGGCGCGGGCCGCGCCGGGTCGTCGGGCGGGCTGGTCGGGAGCTTGCCGGAGGGGTGCGCCGTCGTCACACTGGCGAATCCTACGGGTTGCCCGGCGGCGGACCGCGCGACACCGGACGCCCGGCACGGCCGGCGCGAAGGTGACGAGCAGGCAACATCTGGCCGACGCTTCCCTTCCCCCCGGTGCGGGAATTTGGCGGTCACGTCCGGCTGAGGCAGAATTCGTCTGACTCAAGGGACAGCGCCTGCCGACGCGCAGCTGCCTTTCACGAGACCCAGACGAGGAGCCAGCCAGGTGAAGGTCATCAGCGTCGTCGGGGCACGCCCTCAGCTGATCAAGCTCGCCCCCATCGCCGCCGCGTTCGCCGCCACGGAGCACGAGCACATGATCGTGCACACGGGCCAGCACTACGACGCGGACCTCTCGGACGTCTTCTTCTCCGGTCTGGGCATCCCCGACCCCGACATCCACCTGGGGATCGGCTCCGGGTCGCACGGCGTGCAGACGGGCAAGGCCCTCGCCGCGCTGGACCCGGTCTTCGCCGCCGAGAAGCCCGACTGGGTGCTGGTCTACGGCGACACCAACTCCACCCTCGCCGGCGCCGTCTCCGCCGTGAAGCTGCACCTGCCGGTCGCCCACCTCGAGGCGGGGCTGCGCTCGTTCAACCGGATGATGCCGGAGGAGCACAACCGGATCCTCACCGACCACGCGGCCGACCTGCTGCTCGCCCCGACCGAGGAGGCCATGCGCCACCTCGCCGCCGAGGGCCTGGCCGCCCGTTCGGCGCTGGTCGGCGATGTGATGGTCGACGTCTGCCTCGGCGTCCGGGACGCCGTGCTGGCCGGGAACCACCCCGCCCCGGTGCTGCCGGACGGCATCCGGCCCGACGAGCCCTACCTGCTGGCCACCCTGCACCGCGCCGAGAACACCGACTCCCGGGAGCGGCTCGCCGGCCTGCTCGACGGCCTGGCGGACCTGCCCGTGCCGGTGGCGCTGCTGGCGCACCCGCGGCTGGTGGCCAAGGCCGAGGAGCACGGGCTGAAGCTGGCCCGCGGGGCGGTGCACGTCGGCCGCCCGCTGCCCTACGCCGGCATGGTCGCCGCGGTGCTCGGCTCGACCGGTGTGGTCACCGACTCCGGCGGCCTGCAGAAGGAGGCCTACCTGCTCTCCCGGCCGTGCACCACCCTGCGGCCGGAGACCGAGTGGATCGAGACGCTGGTCGACGGCTGGAACCACCTCGTGCCGGACCCGTCCGCCCACTCCCGCGCCGAGTGGATCGACATCGCGACCCGGCCGGCGCCCACCGCCGCCCAGGGCACGCCGTACGGCGACGGCCGGGCGGCCCAGCGGGTCGTCGAGACCCTCGCCGCGAAGTGAACCTGCCCGCCCACCGAGAGACCCGGGGTGTTCACCCGACCATGACACAATCCCTCGACGTGTCGACCTCCTCCGCGAACGGCCGGCCGGCTGCCGGCCGCGGCCGCCGCCCACACCTCATCTACCTGGCCATCGGCTTCCCGCCGGCGGCCAAGAGCTGCGCCTACCGGATGCGGGAGACCGCGAACCAGTTCCGCCGGATCGGCTGGGACGTCACCGTGGTGACGATCGCCGCCGCCTCCTGGGAGCGCGACTCGGGCCTCGACTACAGCCTCCTGGAGCAGGTCGACCCGGAGATCAAGGTGGTCGAGCTGCCGCTGGCCCGGGAGGACCTCGAGACCGACGTCCGGAAGTTCAGCGAGGAGCGTGCGCTGCGCCCGGCCAAGTGGCTGACCAGCCTGCGCAAGCGGGAGAAGAGGATCTTCCCGGAGCCGGTCTTCGGCAGCTGGCGCGGCACGCTGGAGCGGGCCGTGCTCGACGTCCACCGCCAGCACCCGGCGGACCTGCTGCTGGCCAGCTGCGTGCCCTACGTCAACCTGGCCGCGGCGTGGAAGCTGTGGGAGACCCACGGCGTGCCGTACGCCGTCGACTTCCGTGACGGCTGGTCCGTCGACGTGGTCAACGGCGGCCAGGCGTTCACCCCCGACTCCGAGGCGGGCGTCTGGGAGCGGCGGATCCTCGACCACTGCCAGTCGCTCTGGGTGGTCAACGACCCGATCGCCGACCACTACCGGGAGCGCTACCCGCACGTGGCCGACCGGGTGCACGTGGTCCGCAACGGGTACGACAAGGACAGCGTGCCGATGATCCGGCCGCGCGACCCCGACCCGGAGGCCGGCCTGGCCTTCGGCTACCTGGGCACCGTCAACTACACCACCCACCAGCTCCGGGTGGTGCTCGACGCCTGGCGTGAGGCGCGCAAGCAGGAGCCGCTGCTGCGCAACGCGCGGTTCGAGATCCGCGGGCACATCGGCGCCGGCGCGAACCGCGAGGCCAACGGCCTCACCGAGCTGATCCGCGAGGCGGCTGCCGACGGCGTCTCGTTCGGCGGCCCGGTGCGCAAGGCGGAGGTCGCCGAGACGTACGGCGCCTGGGACGCCCTGGTGCTGATCCTGATCGGCGGCCGCTACGTCACCTCCGGCAAGGTGTACGAGTACATGGCCACCGGCCTGCCCATCGTCTCGGTGCACGAGGTCGACCACGACGCCTCCCGGGTGCTCGACGGGCACCCGCTCTGGACGGGCGCGTGCGGGCTGGACGAGCTGCGGCTGGTGGACAGCTTCCGGGCGGCCGCGCGGATGGTCGTCGAGGCGACCGACGAGCAGCGCGCCGGGGTGCGGCACCACGCCGACCCGTTCACCCGCGAGACCCTGATGCAGCAGGCGGTCGAGCAGCTGGCCGCGCACGCCCTCGCGGCGCCGCGCGACCTGCCGGTGAACGGCGCCGTCGTGCACCCGTCGGACGAACCTTCGACAATGGACGAGACCGAGCGAGCCGGTGGGGTGCGCGCATGAGCGACGTGTTGCTGGTGGCGGGCGTGGCCCCGCAGCCGGGGATCCTGGCCACGGCCGTGCAGCGGCTGCGGGAGACCGGGGCTCGGGTGCACCTGGTCGGCGCTGTCGACCCCGACGAGCTGGCGGAGGACCTCCGCCTCGACGGGTTGTGCGCGCTGCCCGTCGACATCGCCAAGGACACCCCGACCCGCGTCGCCGCCCGTCAGGTGCCCGGCGAGCGGGTGTGGAGCCGGATCCGCCGGGAGCCATGGGCGCGGGAGCAGGCCCGCACGGCCGACGTGCTGGTCGCCCTCGACGCGCACGCCATCTACACGGTGTGGCGGTTCGCCCAGCGCAACCGGGCGGCCGACGCCCGCTACGGCATCCAGGCCGCGGTGCAGGCGCTGACCGAGCGCAAGGACCGGCCCACCGCCGGGCCGCTGCAGCGGCTGGCCAACGGCATCCCGTCGACCACGGCGGTGAAGCAGAGCGTCAACCGACTGATCAACGCGGCACCGCGCGCGGCGGTCAACGCCGTCACGGCCCGGCCGATCATGCGCAGCAAGGCCGGCACCCAGCTCTGGCTGACCGCGGTGAAGGCCCCGAAGGTGCCCGACTCGCTGCGTACCAAGGTGGCCCACCAGGTGGCCAAGGGCATGGCCTGGGCGGACCGGCCCGACGGCGAGGCGCTGATCCTCACCGCCACGGCGAGCAAGCTGCGCAAGCCGACCGCCCGGGCCCGGATGCTGGGCGAGGCGGCCAGCCGCGAGCTGAAGGCCGGCATGCCGCCCCGCGACCTGGCGGGCGCGGTCAACGCCCTGCTGAAGGTGGCCGACCAGCGGCACCGGGCGGACGAGAACGGCGCCGCGGCCGACCTGCTCAACCGGGCCATGACGCTGGCGTTCGACCGGGTGCTGCACATCGACCAGCTCACCTCGCCGCTGGCCGAGGACCCGGAGGGCTTCATCGCCCCGTTCCGCCGCTCCCTCGCGGCGACGACGGTCGCGAGCCCGCGCGGCCGGCGACAGCCGGCGGCCCCGCCGCCGACCGACCGGCCGCTGCGGCTGCTGATCGCGACCAGCGCGAACGACAACTTCCTGAAGCTGATCCGGTCCTACTACGACGCCCACCCCCGGGTGGAGGTCCGCTTCGTGGACCTGGCGGCGAACGCCGCGCTCAAGAGTGTGACCTGGGCGTCGAAGCCGATGCTGGAGCACCGGCTGTCGGCCGACTCCACGCCCTACGGGGAGAAGGCCGAGGAGCGGCTGCGGCCGTACCTGGACTGGGCGGACACCGTCTTCGTGGACTGGTGCGTGGCCCCGGCCGCGCTGTTCACCATGGTCGACCCCGGCACCACCCGGGTCATCGTCCGGCTGCACAGCTACGAGGCGCTGTCCCGCTGGCCCTACATGGTGGACTTCTCCCGGATCGACGACCTGGTCTTCGTGGCCAACCACATCCGGGACCTGACCACCACCCTGGTGCCCTACCTCAAGGGCCCGGACGCGCCCCGGATGCACGTGCTGGACAACGCCATGGACCTGCGTGGCTTCCAGATCGACAAGCCGGCGGACGCCCGGTTCCAGCTCGGCATGGTGGGCATCAGCCAGGTGGCCAAGGACCCGCGCTGGGCGATCGAGGTGCTGCGGCTGCTGCGCGAGCGCGACGACCGCTACCGGATGCTGCTGGTCGGCGGCGACATGAACCCGGACGTCAGCGTGGCCAGCCGGGAATACCTGGAGGCGTTCAACGGGGACGTGCGCGAGCTGGAGGCCAGCGGCGCCGTGCGGCGGCTCGGCGCCACCGACGACGTGCCGAAGATGCTCAGCGACATCGGCGTCATCATCAGCTCGTCGGTGCGCGAGGGCTGCCACTGCGGCCTCATGGAGGGCGCCGCCAGCGGGGCCGTCCCGGTGGTCCGGGACTGGCCGTTCTTCGCCGGCCGGCCGAACAGCGCCCGCACCCTCTACCCGGAGGGCTGGGTGATCGGCAGCCCCGAGGAGGCGGTGGAGCGGATCCTGCGGACCACCGGGACCGAGGAGTCCTGGCGCGCCGCCGGCCGGGAGGCGTCGACGTACGCGCTGCGGGAGTGGGACTGGTCGGTGGTGCAGCACCACTTCGACCGGCTGCTGCTGGACGACCCGCGGTCCTGACCCCGAAACGCCGAGAAGGGCCCCACCGGTGACCGGTGGGGCCCTTCTCGTCTGTGCGATGTGCGGCGGGCTCAGCGCTGGCTGGGCACCCGGCCCGCCGAGGTCAGCCCGGCGCTGTCAGCGGGGCCCAGGACGGTGTCCCGCAGCTCCGCCCACTGCAACGAGTGCTGGATGCCCTCGGCCAGCGAGAGGGTCGGCTCCCAGCCCAGCAGGCGCCGCGCCCGGTCGCTGCGGGTGTAGGTGCCTGCCGAGTCGCCCGGCCGGCGGGGCGACAGCACGGTGCTGATCGGCCGGCCGAGCACCGTGTGGAACGCGTCCAGAAGTTCCCGGACCGTCGTGCCGTCGCCGGTGCCCAGGTTGATCACCTCGTACCGGCGG
Organism: Micromonospora sp. NPDC004540; assembly: GCF_040610095.1. Taxonomy (NCBI): domain Bacteria; kingdom Bacillati; phylum Actinomycetota; class Actinomycetes; order Micromonosporales; family Micromonosporaceae; genus Micromonospora; species Micromonospora sp. NPDC004540. Next base: position 9,791 of record NZ_JBEXLR010000101.1, on the reverse strand, counting down.
TCGCCGTCGAGCACGGTGTCGAACCGGCGCAGCGCCTCGACGTGGGCCTGCGCCAGGTCCCACACGTGCACGTAGTCGCGGATGCCCGAGCCGTCCCGGGTGGGCCAGTCGGTGCCGGTGAGCTGGAAGGTGGCACCCGTCCGGGCCGCCTCGATCATCTTGCCGAGCACGTGCGAGGGGCGGGCCAGTTGCAGGCCGGTCCGCATCTTCGGGTCCGCGCCGACCGGGTTGAAGTAGCGCAGCGAGATGACCCGCAGGGGGTACGCGCGGGCGCTGTCCGCCAGCACCCGCTCCACCATCGCCTTGCTCTCCCCGTACGGGCTGGTGGCCGCGACCGGGGAGGTCTCGTCGACCGCGAAGTCCTCGCCCGGCTGGTAGATCGCCGCGGAGGAGCTGAACAGGAACCGCTCGCACCCGTTGGCGACCAGCCCGTCCAGGAACTCGACGGTCTTGCCGACGTTCTCCCGGTAGTAGCGCAGCGGGTGCTCCACCGACTCCGGCACCACGATCAGCGCCGCGCAGTGCACCGCCGCCTCGATGTCGGGGTGCTCGGCGAAGATCCGGTCGAGCAGCGCCCGGTCGGCGATGTCGCCCCGGTAGAAGATCCGGTCCTCGACGAACTCGGCCCGCCCGGTGCTCAGGTTGTCGAGGACGACCGGGGTGATGCCGGCGTCGAGGCAGGCCGAGGCGATGGTGCTGCCGATGAAGCCGGCGCCGCCGGCGATCAGAACCTTCACCGGATTCAGCTCCGCGCCGCCGGCGGGATGGCCATGGTGGTGCCCTCGGTCGCGGAGCGGAGCACCGCGCCGGCCACCTCGACGGTCCGCAGGCCCTGGCGGAGGGTGACGATGTCGCTCTCCTTGCCCTCGACCGCGTCGCGGAACCGCTCGTGCTCGACCAGCAGCGGCTCCCGCTTCGGGATCGCGTAGCGGACCATGTCGCCCTCGGCCACGCCGCGGAACGCGCGCAGCGCCTCCCACTCGGTGTCGATGGCGGCGTTGGCGTAGAAGGTCAGGTCGGCCGTGAGCGTGTCGGCGACGAAGCAGCCCTTGTCGCCGGTGACCACGGTGGACCGCTCCTTGAGCGGGCTCAGCCAGTTGACCAGGTGGTTGACCATCGTGCCGTCGGCGAGCTGGCCCACCACGGCGACCATGTCCTCGTGCAGCCGGCCGCTGCGGGAGACCGTGTGCGCCGACACCGAGGTGTATTCGCGGCCGGTCACCCAGGCGGTCAGGTCGATGTCGTGGGTGGCCAGGTCCATGACCACGCCGACGTCGGCGATCCGGTGCGGGAACGGGCCCTGCCGCCGGGTGACGACCTGGAAGACCTCGCCCAGCTCGCCGGCCTCCAGCCGGGTACGCAGGCTCTGCAGCGCGGGGTTGTAGCGCTCGATGTGCCCGACGCCGGCGACCAGGCCGGCGGACTCGAACGCCTCCACCAGCTTGGTGGCGGCCTCGACCGACTGGGCGAGCGGCTTCTCGATCAGCGCGCCGACCCCGTTGGCGGCCAGCTCCAGGCCGATCCGCTCGTGCAGGGCGGTCGGGCAGGCCACGACCGCGTAGTCGATGCCCATGGCCAGCAGGTCGGCCAGCTCGGGGACGACCGGGGCGCGGAGCGTGCCGGTGACGTCGCCGGCCGGGTCGACCACGCCGACCAGCTCGACGCCGTCCAGGCCGGACAGCACGCGGGCGTGGTTGCGGCCCATGGCGCCTAGGCCGATGAGGCCGGCGCGCAGGTTGCGGCTCTGGCTCACCGGGCACCCCCGGCGAGGTTCGCGCCCTCGGCGATCCGCTCCAGGTCGGCCGGGCTCAGCGACGGGTGCACCGGCAGCGAGACGACCTCGGCGGCGGCCCGCTCGGTCTCCGGCAGGTCCCACGGGCCCGGCTTGCCGTCGGAGTTCAGGTAGGGCTTGAGCCGGTGGATCGGGGTCGGGTAGTAGACCGCGTTGCCGATGCCCAGCTCGGTGAGGCGGGCCATGGCCGCGTCCCGGTTGCCCTTCACCCGCACGGTGTACTGGTGGTAGACGTGCTTGGCGGCGTCCGCCACGGGCGGGGTGACCATGCCGGTGATCTTCGAGTCGAGGAACTTGGCGTTGGCCCGGCGCTGCTCGGTCCACTCGGCGAGCTGGGTGAGCTGCACCCGGCCGATCGCGGCGGCCACGTCCGTCATCCGCATGTTGGCGCCGACGATCTCGTTGGCGTACCGCTGCTCCATGCCCTGGTTGCGCAGCAGCCGCAGTGTGCGGGCCAGCTCGGCGTCGGCGGTGGTGATCATGCCGCCCTCCAGGGCGTGCATGTTCTTGGTGGGGTAGAAGCTGAAGCAGCCGGCGGTGCCGAAGGCGCCGACCGGGGTGCCGTGCAGGGTGGCCCCGTGCGCCTGGGCGGCGTCCTCCACCACGGCGAGGCCGTGCCGCTCGGCGATCGCCATGATCTGGTCCATGGCGGCCGGGTGGCCGTAGAGGTGGACCGGCATGATGGCGACGGTGCGCGGGGTGACCGCGGCGGCGACCGCCTCCGGGTCGACGCAGAAGCTGCCGGGCTCGATGTCCACGAAGACCGGCTCGGCGCCGACCAGCCGGACCGCGTTGGCGCTGGCGGCGAAGGAGAACGAGGGCACGATGACCTCGTCACCCGGGCCGTAGCCGAGCGCCATCAGGGTGAGCTGGAGCGCGGACGTGCCGGAGTTGACGGCGACGCAGTGCCGGCCGGCGACGAGGTCGCCGAACTCCTCCTCGAACGCCGCGACCTCGGGGCCCTGCACGACCCGGCCGCTCCGCAGCACCCGGACAGCCGCCTCGATCTCGGCCTCACCGATGATCGGTCGTGCTGGGGGAATGAACTCTGGATGCGGCCCGACCATGGGGCTTCCTCCTGTCGACACGTTGCTCGTTGGGGGGGACGTTTGGGGGATGGTAGCGGTTTGTGGCGAAAACAACCCGGTCGCAACCACTGTCCGACCGCTTGTCTCCTGCTGTTCATGATCGACGAGCGGGCCGTCGACGACGGGACCGGGGGTCACACTTCCACCTCGTCGCGGACAGGCCCCAAGCATGCTACCCGGAGGGCCGCGACGATCGCGGAGGCCATTCGGGGCACCTCCGCCGGCTCCAGCGGCGCCCGGGAGATCGCCATCCGCCAGTAGACCGGGCCGACGATCAGGTCGACCGCGGCGCGCCGGTCGGTGTCCGGGGACAACTCCCCGCGCTCGACCGCCCGGCCGATCAGGATCCGCCCGACGGCCTGCTGGTAGTCGTCCAGGGCCACCTGGAGCTTCTCGGCGATCTGCGGGTTCCGGGCCGCCTCGGCCAGCAGGTCCGGGATGATCTGCGAGGCCATCCGGTGACGCAGCGCACGGGCCATCACGTGGAGCAGGATCTCCAGGTCGCCGAGGAGGCTCCCGGTGTCCAGCAGCGGCAGGTTGCGCCCGGCCACCGCGGAGACCATGTCCAGCACCAGGTCGAGCTTCGAACGCCAGCGGCGGTAGACCGCGGTCTTGCTGACCCCGGCCCGGCGGGCCACCGCCTCGATGGAGAGGCGGCCGTAGCCGACCTCGGCCAACTCCTGCATCACGGCGGCGCGGATGGCACTGGTGATCTCCCCGCGCAGCACCGCCGCGCCGGCCGGGGCACGCCTCTTCTCGGTCGTCACGTGGGACAATGTAGCGCAACGACGGTACGGTTGCGTCCCGACGTGTTTTGGACTACCTTCCACGCAGCAGCGAGGCACCCTCCCCGCCCGGCCACGCTAGATTTCAACGCCGCGACACATCTCCCTGCTCCCCATCGGCACGAAAGATCGGAGCGCCTTGACCATGGCCAACACCGCGGTGGCCGACCCCGAATCCGGGCTGTCCCGGGCCCAGCTCGCGAAGCGCTACGGGCTGCGGGTCGCCGGGGAACGCCCGCCCCTGGCCGAGTACGCCCGCCGGTTGTGGGCGTACCGACACTTCATGACCGCGTACTCGCGGGCGAAGGTGGCCTCGTCGTTCAGCAACACCCAGCTCGGCCAGCTCTGGCAGGTGCTGACCCCGCTCACCAACGCGGCGGTCTACTACCTGATCTTCGGCGTGATCATCTCGCAGAACAGGCACGTGTCGAACTTCATCGCGTACCTCTGCACCGGCGTGTTCATCTTCATGTTCACCCAGACCGCGGTGCAGAACGGCACCAGCGCGATCACCAGCAACCTGGGCCTGATCCGCGCCCTGCAGTTCCCCCGCGCCGCGCTGCCGATCACCGTCACGCTGATCCAGCTCCAGCAGCTGCTCATGTCGATGGTGGTGCTGGCGGCCATCGTGCTGATCACCGGCGAGCCGCTGACCTTCCGCTGGTTCCTGCTCGTGCCCATGCTGCTGCTCCAGACGATCTTCAACATCGGGCTGACCATGGTGATGGCCCGGCTCGGCTCGAAGATCGTCGACCTCAAGCAGGTCATGCCGTTCGTGATGCGGACCTGGCTGTACGGCTCCGGCGTGCTCTACAGCGTCAAGCTGTTCGAGGAGCGCCTCCCCGGCTGGGCGGCGAAGCTGCTGGAGTCCAACCCGATCCTGGTCTACATCGAGTTGGCCCGGCACGCCCTGCTGGAGTCCAACCAGCAGAACCTGGTCACCTCACCCGGCCACCTCTGGCTGCTGGCCGTCGGCTGGGCGGTCGTCATGGGCATCGGCGGGTTCGTCTACTTCTGGCGCGGAGAAGAGGAGTACGGCCGTGGCTGAGCAGACCCAGCCGGCGGGCAACGCCGCCGTGGTGGAGGAGCGCATCCCCACCGTCGTGGTCGACGACGTGCACGTGATCTACCGGATCCACAAGGGCGCCACCGGCGGGAGCACCCCGGTGTCGGCGCTCAAGCGGATCGTGTCCCGGACCAACGCGCCGAACATCCGCGAGGTGCACGCGGTCAAGGGCGTGAGCTTCACGGCCTACCAGGGCGAGGCCATCGGCCTGATCGGCAGCAACGGCTCCGGCAAGTCGACCCTGCTGCGGGCCATCGCCGGGCTGCTCCCGCCGGCCCGGGGCACCGTCTACACGCAGGGCCAGCCGTCGCTGCTCGGCGTGAACGCGGCCCTGCTCAACGACCTCTCCGGCGAGCGCAACGTGGTGCTCGGCTGCCTGGCCATGGGCATGCCGCCGGACGAGGTCAAGCGGCTCGCCCCGGAGATCATCGAGTTCTCCGGCATCAACGAGCGCGGCGACTTCGCCTCGCTGCCGATGCGCACCTACTCCTCCGGCATGGGCGCGCGGCTGCGCTTCGCCATCGCCGCCGCGAAGAAGCACGACGTGCTGCTCATCGACGAGGCCCTGGCCACCGGCGACTACAAGTTCCGGATCCGGAGCGAGCAGCGGGTGCGGGAGCTGCGGGCGAGCGCCGGCACGGTGTTCCTGGTGAGCCACTCGCTGAGCTCGATCCGGGACACCTGCGAGCGGACCATCTGGCTGGAGAGTGGTGTGCTGAAGATGGACGGCCCCACCGACGAGGTCTGCGCGGCGTACGAGAACCAGAAGTAGTCCGCCGGGGCGCACCGGTCCGGGGTCGCCCGGGTCGGTGCGCCCCGTCGTACGCGTTAAGGTTTTCCTCGGCGCCGGCCAAAGTTCACCACCCGGTCACCCACCCTCAAATGCCCCATCCACCGCAGAAGTGAGGAACGGCAATGACGCAGGACCGCACCCCCGCACCGGACGCCGCGCCGGCGAGCCCGGCACCCTGGCGCCCCTCGCGGACGGTGGCCGTGATCCTCGCCGGGGGGACCGGGACGCGCCTCGGTTTGGGTATCCCGAAGCAGCTGCTGAAGATCGCCGGAAAGCCGATCATCGAGCACACCCTCGCGGTGTTCGAGGCCGCGCCGGAGATCGACGAGATCATCGTGCTGATGGCCACCGGTCACGTGCCGGACGCCGAGCGGATCGTGGCCAACGCGGGGTTCCGCAAGGTCAGCAAGGTGATCGAGGGCGGCGACACCCGCAACGACACCACCCGGATCGCGCTCGACGCCGTCGGCGAGGGCGACGTCAACATCCTCTTCCACGACGCGGTGCGCCCGCTGGTCAGCGCCCGGATCGTGCGCGAGTGCGTGAACGCGCTCTGGAGCTACTCGGCGGTGGACGTGGCCATCCCGTCCGCCGACACGATCATCCAGGTCGACCAGGACGACTGCATCACCGACATCCCGGTGCGCGCCACGCTGCGCCGTGGCCAGACGCCGCAGGCGTTCCGCTCCGGCACCATCCGCGAGGCGTACCGGCGGGCCGAGGGCGACCCCGACTTCGCCGCCACCGACGACTGCGGCGTGGTGCTGCGCTACCTTCCCGGCACGCCGATCAAGGTGATCGACGGCTCGGACGAGAACATCAAGGTCACCCACCCGGTCGACGTGCACCTGGCGGACAAGCTCTTCCAGCTCGCCGCCGCCCAGGTGCCCAAGCTCACCGACCACCGCAGCTACAGCGAGGAGCTGGCCGGCCGGACCATCGTGGTCTTCGGCGGCAGCTACGGCATCGGCCACGACCTCACCGAACTGGCCCGCCGCTACGGCGCCCAGGTCTTCCCGTTCAGCCGCTCCACCACCGGCACCCACGTCGAGCGGGCCGAGGACGTGGCCGCCGCGCTGAAGACCGCCTTCGAGGCGACCGGCCGGATCGACCACGTGGTGGTCACCGCCGGGATCCTGGAGAAGGGCGCCCTGGCGGAGATGGACGAGGAGACGATGGACCGCCTCCTGCACGTCAACTTCGTCGGCCCGGTCACCATCGCCCGGCAGTCGCTGCCGTACCTCCAGCAGACCAAGGGCCAGCTGCTGCTCTACACCTCCAGCTCCTACACCCGGGGCCGGGCGCGCTACGCGCTCTACTCGGCCACCAAGGCCGCGCTGGTCAACCTGACCCAGGCGCTCGCCGACGAGTGGGCCGAGTTCGGCGTACGGGTCAACTGCGTCAACCCGGAGCGCACCGCCACCCCGATGCGCACCAAGGCGTTCGGCGAGGAGCCGGAGCACACCCTGCTTTCCGCCGAGGCGGTCGCCCAGGCCTCCCTGGACGTGCTGATCTCCGAGCTGACCGGCCAGGTGATCGACGTCCGCCGGGCGCCCGGCGAGCCGGTCGCCGCGGTGCCCGCCCAGCCCGGCGCGCGCGACGCGGAGCAACTGCCCACCGGCGTCGACGCCTGAGCCGCGGGACGGGACGAGCCAGATGCGTGGTGACCTGGTACGGAAGCTGCTCGCCCGGGTGCTGACCACCGGGCTGGCGGTGCTGGCCTTCCTCGTCGTGGCGCTCACCGGGGCGACCGGCTGGGGCCTGGCGATCGCGGTCGCCGCGCTCGCCGCCGCCGCCTGGGAGCGCCGGGTCCGGCCCACCGCTGACGGCCTCGCCGAGTCGGTGCTGGTCGCGGCCGGCATCCTGGTCGGCTACGCCCGCCGACTGGACGCCGGCTTCGACCCGGCGCTGGCCGCCACCGCGCTCGTCCTGCTCGGCCTGGTGCTGCTCGTCGGGCCGCTGCGCGACGCCGGCGCCCTGGAGATCCGGGCGGCGAACCTGCCGGTCCGGTCCTGGACCCCGCTGGTCACCGCCCGGCTCGGCGACGCGCTGCTGGTGCTGCTCGCCCTCGTGGCGCTCGCCGCCGGGCTGGCCCTGCCCGCCTGGGTGGCCCTGGTGGCCACGCTGCTGGTCGGGGCGGGCTGCGGGGCGGTCGGCCTCGACCTGGCCCGGCGCCGGTTCCGGCCGCCGGCCGGCGGCGGCCCGGTGGGCCGGGCGCTGCGCCGGCACCAGCCCGAGTTCCTGCTCTACTTCTCCGCCCCGCCCGGCTCCGAGTACCAGGTCACCATGTGGCTGCCCTACCTGGAGCGGATCGGCCGGCCGTTCCTGGTGCTGCTGCGCGAGCCCGAGTTCCTGCCCACGGTGGCCGCCGCGACCCGGGCGCCGGTGGTCTTCTGCCCCACCCTCAAGACCATGGACGAGGCGCTGGTGCCGAGCCTGCGGGCGGCCTTCTACGTCAACCACGGCGCGAAGAACAGCCACTGCATCCGCTTTTCGCAGCTCACCCACGTGCAGCTGCACCACGGCGACAGCGACAAGGCGCCCAGCGCCAACCCGGTCTCGGCCATCTTCGACAAGATCTTCGTGGCCGGGCAGGCGGCGATCGAGCGGTACGCCCGGGCCGGCGTGGATATCCCCGCCGAGAAGTTCGTCGTGGTCGGCCGCCCCCAGGTGGAGGCCATCGAGGTACGCCGGGAGCCGGCCCGCGGCCTGGCCCACCCGACCGTGCTCTACACCCCCACCTGGACCGGGCACCACGCCGACGCCAACTACTGCTCACTGCCGGTGGCCGAGACGGTGATCCGCCGACTGCTCGACCGCGGGGCCACGGTGATCCTGCGTGCGCACCCGTACACCGCGCAGAACTCGGCCTCGGCGCGCCAGCTGGCCCGCCTCACCGAGCTGCTCGCCGCCGACCGGGCGAAGACCGGCCGGCAGCACCTGTGGGGCGCGGCGGCCGGTCGCGAGCTGACCCTCACCGAGTGCGTCAACCGCGCCGACGCGCTGGTCTCGGACGTCTCCGGGGTGATCTCCGACTGGCTCTACTCGGGCAAGCCGTACGCGGTCACCGACATGGGCGTCGACGGCGAGCACTTCGTCGAGCGGTTCCCGCTGGCCGGCTCCGGCTATGTGCTGCGCCGGGACGTGTCCAACGTGGACGAGGTGCTGACCGACCTGCTGGACACCGACCCGAAGGCGGCGGCTCGCTGGGCCACCCGGACCCGCTACCTGGGCGACTTCCCGGCCGAGTCGTACGCCGAGGTGTTCCTCGACGCCGCCCGCCGGCAGCTCGCGCCGGACTGGACCGCGCCGACCCCACGCGCCGCCGCGCAGGACGGCTCGCCGCTCCCCTCCCCTACCGCCTGACCGGGCGGGTCAGAGGTACGGGTCGAGCAGGGCGAGCACCGCCGCCGGGTCCTCGACGTGCGCGTTGTGGCCCAGCCCCGGCAGGGTGGCGACCGGGACGCCCAGCTCCTTGAGCTGCGCGTCGCTCACCATCGGATCCTGCTCGCCGCGGGCCAGCAGCACCGGGACGTCGGTGGCGGCGAGCAGCGCGGGCAGCCGTGGCTCCCCCACCGCGAACGCGGCCGGGTCCATGGCCAGCCGCCAGCGGCCGTCCTCGCGGCGCAGCCCCGCCTCCACCACCGGGTGGTCGGGGGCGAACAGCCCGGCCAGCCCGGAGACCCGCAGGTAGCGGCGGGCCGCCTCGTCCCGGGTGGCGAACCAGGTCACCGGGCGGGCGGCCAGCTCGCGGGCCTTCTCCAGGTCGGCCGGGGACCAGACGGCCTTGATGCCGAGCCCGACCACGGCGTCGACCGGCAGGCGCCGGGACCGCGCGGCCAGCGCGAGCGCCACCACCCCGCCGAGCGAGTGCCCGAGCAGCACGAGCCGGTCGCGGGGGCCGAGCCGTTCGGCCACCGGGCCGAGCCCCGCCACCACCCGCCGGGCCAGCTCCTCGAAGGTGTACGCGGGCAGCGGCGGCGACCAGCCGTGCCCGGCCAGGTCGGGGGCGAGCCAGCGCCCCGCCCAGTCGCGCTCCAGCAGCGGCGCCCAGGGCAGCCACACCTCACCGGTGGCGCCCATGCCGTGCAGCAGCAGCAGATGGCGGGTACCCGTCGCGTCGCCCATACGGCGCAGTGTGCCACCGGACGGACACCGCGCGCGAGAGCGGACACCTGCGGAGACGACGTGCGGGCCCCGCGCCGGGGGGGGCCGGGCCCACCGGGTGGGGGGGGTAGAGGGGCGTGTGACCCCCGCGCCGCCCCGC
>NZ_JBEXLR010000100.1:0-23444 GCF_040610095.1 Micromonospora sp. NPDC004540 | reverse complement strand
GCGCGGGGCGGGGGCCGGCCGGGGCGCCGGCGGCACCGGCTGCCCGCGCAGCACCAGCAGGCAGGAGCGCAGCCCCCGCACCTGCATGTCCCAGCCGCCGGTCGGGGTGTCCACGAACGCGTCCGCGGCGGTGATCAGCCGGCCGAAGTCCCCGTCGAAGTAGGCCCGCATGGCCTCGCCGGAGTAGCTGGTGGTCAGCGTCTGCCCGCTCGCCGTCCGGGCCGGGGCGGTGGTCAGCAGCGCGTCCGAACGCAGCCAGTCGCCCTCCTCACGGACCGCGTACGCCAGGTTCTGCACCGCCCGGTGCAGGGCGAGCAGCTGCTGCGCCCGGCTGTATTCCACGATCGCGTGCAGGTCGTCCAGGCCGGACCGGTCGCCCGCCTGGTAGCGGGCGGTGGCGGCGGTGATCCGGGCGTTGGTGCGGGTCTCCGACAGCCCCAGCCGCTCGCCGATCTCCGCCGCGGTCTCGGCGGCGGCGACCGCCGCGTCCCGCTCGTAGTTGAGCATGTGCAGCCGGCCCAGCTCGGCGTAGGCGTCGGCCTTCTGCGGGCTGTCCGGCAGCGGCTCGAACAGCCCCACCGCCCGGTCCAGGCAGGCCACCGCCGCGCTCCGGTCGGCGCGCAGCCAGGCCGCCTGGCCGAGCAGCGTCCAGGCCCGGGCGGCGCAGGCCTCGTCGTCGTGCGCGAGCAGCCGGTCGGCGAGCGCGTGCAGCTGCTCCGGGCCGCCCCCGGAGAGGAACGCGTTGCCGTCCCGGTAGAACGAGATCTCGGTGCTGAGCAGCTCCAGCTGGAGCCGGCCCACCGGGTCGCTGTCGTCGGCCAGGCCGAGCGCCCGGCCGGCGTGCGCCGCCGCCGCGTCCAGCCCGTGCAGGGCGTACGCCCGGCGGGCCGCCCGGTGCAGCGCGGCCCGCGCCGGGCCGGCGTAGCGGTGGGTGTCCATGCCCAGGGTGCGGGCGATCTCGTGAGCCGCCCACCGGTGGTGGGCGAGCACCTCGGCCAGGTCGGTGTCCCGGGTGTGCGAGAGCGCGTCCAGCCAGTCCGCGGTCCGCTCGTGCCGGGCCACCCGCTCGGTGCGCGGCAACCGCTGGTAGCAGACGTCCCGGACCAGCACGTGCCGGAACCGGAACTCCGGCTGCCCGGCCATCGTGGACGCCGCCTGCTCGTGCACGAAGTCGCGCTGCTCCAGCCGGCGCAGCGAACGTTCCACCGGCTCGACCGGCTGGCCCAGCGCGGCGGCCACCGCGCCCGGCCAGAACTGCACGCCCACCACCGAGGCGGCCAGCAGCACCGCCCGGTCCTTGGCGTCGAGCAGGTCGACCCGGTTGGCGATGACCGCGTGCACGCTCTCCGGCATGGGCAGGTCGAGGTGCTTCTCCAGCGACCAGCCGCGCCCGGACTGGCGCAGCGCGCCCTGCTCGATGAGCATCCGGACGTACTCGTGGGCGTAGAGCGGGTTGCCGCCGGCCACCTCGACCAGCGGGGTGAGCATCTCGGCGGGGAACGCGGCCTGGCCGAACATGTGCGCGTAGAGCGAGGCGATGCCGGTGTCCCGCAGCGGGGGCAGGGTGATGGTGACCGAGCCGGTGATCGTCCCCGCCCAGCTCGGGTCCCGGTCGACCAGCTCCGGGCGGGCGGTGCAGAGCAGCAGCAGCGGCACGTCCCGGGCCGCGGTGCCGAGCAGCTCGACGAAGCGCAGCATGGCGTCGTCGGCCCAGTGCAGGTCCTCGAAGACCAGCACGGTGGGGCGCCGGGCCGCCAACGCCAGCACGAAGCGCCGCCAGGCCGACTCGGCCTCCTCGGCGGGCAGGGCGGTGCCGGGGAGCCCGACCAGCGGGCGCAGCGCGTCGACCAGGCGGTCCCGTTCGGCCGGGCCGACCAGCTCGGCGACCGCGGCGGTGAGGCGCTGGGCGGCGGTGGACGCCGGGTCGGTGTCGAGGATGCCGGCCTCGGTCTTCACGACGTCGGCCAGCGCGGCGAAGGTGACGTTCTCGCCGAACGGCGGGCACCGCCCGGTGCGCCAGGTCAGCGGCTCGTCGACCAGCCGGCCGGCGTGCCGGTGCAGCTCCCGGATCAGCCGGCTCTTGCCTAGCCCGGCCCGGCCGAAGACGGTCACCACCTGGGGCAGCCGGTCCCGCAGGGAGCGGTGCAGGGCGTTGACCAGCAGCCCCAGCTCGTGCTCGCGGTCGATCAGCGGGGTGGTGTCCGGCTCGCGGTCGGTGGGCTGCCGGCGTACCGGCGCCAGGGCGAGCCAGACCTCGGTGGGGGTGGAGCGGCCGCGCAGGGTGACCGCGGGCTGCTCCTCGTAGCGGATGGCGTCCTTGGTGAGCGCGTGCGTCGTGCCGCAGACCAGCACCCCGCCGGGCGGGGACACCGACTGCATCCGGGACGCCGTGTTGACCACGTCGCCGGCCACGATGGCCTGCCCGCCGTCGCGGGCCGCGGCCACGTCCACGAGCGCCTCGCCGGTGGCCACCCCGACCCGGAAGCGCAGCTCGTCCTGGCCGCTCGGGGCGAACCGGGTGAGCACCCGTTGCAGCTCCAGCCCGGCCCGTACGCAGCGCAGCGCGTCGGTCTCGGTGGCCACCGGTGCGCCGAAGAGCGCCATCACGGCGTCGCCGATGTACTTCTCCACCACCCCGCCGTACTGCCCGACCACCCGCTTCGCGGCGGAGAAGAAGCCGGTCTGCATGCCGCGGACCTGCTCCGGGTCGGCCCGCTCGACGTACGGGGTGAAGTCGATCAGGTCGACGAAGAGCACGCTGACCCGGCGGCGGTCCTCCTGCGGCGTCGGCACCGGCTGCCTGGCCCCGACCCGGCGCGAGCCGCACGAGGTGCAGAACGCCACGTCGGCGGCGAGCGGACGCAGGCAGTGCGGGCAGACGGCGCCCAGCTCGGCGCCGCAGCCACCGCAGAACCGGTCGCCGTCGGTCGCGGTACGTCCACAACGGTCACACTGCGCGGAGATGTCAGGCCTCCACTGGATCTTCCGGCCGGTCCCGGCCGGGCGCCGTCCCCCGCGGCGTCACGGTGAGTATCCCGTCCGGCGGCAGTGTCAGGTACCGGGCTGTTGGCTTGTGGACACTCCACCGGGCGGCCGGTGGGGCCGTCGGGCGACTACATTCATGCCGCCGGACGACGACGACCGCGATCGAGGGGGACCAACCATGGTGTACGTGAAGCTGGAGAGCGACTGGACCGACGGCGACGGCGTCGCCCACGTGGCGGGGGAGTCCGTCGACGTGGACGCGGCCACCCTCGCCACGCTCCAGGCCGAGGGCATCGTCAGCGAGGGCTCCGGCGGCGGCAAGGACACCACCGAGTGGGCCGGCCCGGGCAGCACCACCGCGTGGGCGGGTCCGGGAAGCGCCGGCGTCTGAGCCGGACGGACACGACGACAAAGGGCCGGGGCGGCATGCCCCGGCCCTTCGTCGTGTCCGTCAGCGGTCGTTCATGCCGGCGCGGCGGCGCAGCGCGGCCACGTCGGTGACCACGATGCGGCGCCCCTCGGTGCGCAGCCAGCCCCGGCTGGCGAAGGAGCCGATGGCCTGGTTGACGCTCTGCCGCGAGCCGCCGGCCATCTCGGCGAGCTGGCTCTGGTTGAGCTCGATGGTGATCATCGGGGCCTGGCTCTCGCCGGCCAGCCGGACCAGCGTCTTGGCCACCCGGCCGGGCAGGTCGAGGAAGACGTGGTCGGCGTTCTGCTCGGTGAGCCGGCGGATGAGCTGGCCGAGGGAACGCATCACCGCGTCGAGGATCCGCGGGTTGGAGTGCACCAGCTCCATGAAGGCCGGTCGGGACAGCGCCAGCGCGGCGCAGTCCTCGATCGCCTCGGCCGACGCCGACCGGGTCGAGGCGTCCAGCAGGGAGACCTCGCCCAGCACGTCCGGCGGCCGGATGACCGACAGCACGGCGCGCTCGCCGGTCGGGGCGGTGCGGAACACCGCCACCGCGCCGCGGCGCAGCACGATCAGGGACTCGCCGGGGTCGTTCTCGACGAAGAGCAGCTGACCCTTGCGGTACGTGCGCGGCACGGCCGCGGCGATCACCCGCTGCCGCACCTCCGGCTCCAGCCCGGCGAACATCTCCACGCCCGTGAGCGCGTCACCCGGCTCCGGCAGGCGAACCTCCACGGCCCAACCCCTCCCCGGTCAAGGACCACAACTCGCACACCGGGTGAACCTGTCAACCCCGGTACGAGGCATCTCAACCGGTTCGGCGTCCGGTAGCGGTACACATCAGATCATGACGGTCCGGTCGCGTGCTGTACACCCCTGGAGACACTTCCGTGACCGTCGCCGGCGGGTGGCGGCGCGCCGCCGACCTCGGCGGACGCCCCGGCGACGGGCCGCCGACGGCGGTGGGCGAGGATGGTGGGCGATGGCCTACCGCTACTTCTACGACTGCGAGTTCATCGAGGACGGCCGGACCGTCGACCTGGTGTCGATCGGCGTCGTCGACGAGCACGGCCGCGAGTTCTACGCGGTCTCCACCGAGTTCGACGACTCCCGGGCGGTGCCCTGGGTGCGCCGCAACGTACTCGACAAGCTCCCCTCGCCGGCCGACCGCGCCTGGCGCTCGCGGGAGCGGATCCGCGACGACCTCTACGAGTTCCTCATGGCGCCGGTCCGGGACCGGCCCGGCGAGCAACTGGAGCTCTGGGCCTGGTACGCGGCGTACGACCACGTGGTGCTGGCCCAGCTCTGGGGGGCGATGCCGGCGTTGCCCCGGGAGATCCCGCGGTTCACCAAGGAGCTGCGCCAGCTCTGGGACGACCGGGGCCGGCCGCGGCTGCCGGAGGCCGAGGCGGGCCGGCACGACGCGCTGGTCGACGCCCGGCACAACCTGGCCCGCTGGCGGGCCATGACCGCTCGGTGAGCTGTCGACAGGTTTGACCGGTTCTGTCCCGGGCACGGTTCGGCATCGAGCCGATCCGAGGGAGGGCCGAATGAGCAAGCAGCCGACCGACGCCGCGGCTGGTCGCCGCCGGGTCACCGAGCTGATCCGGGCGGCGCGCATCTGCCTGCTGACCACCACCGCCGTCGACGGGCGGCTGGTCAGCCGCCCGATGGGGCTCCAGGAGGCGGAGTTCGACGGCGACCTCTGGTTCTTCGCCTGCGCGGACTCCGCGAAGATCCGCCAGATCCGAGTCAACCCGCAGGTCAACGTCGGCTTCTCCGACCAGCGCCGGCGCGCCTGGGTGTCGTTGGCCGGCACCGCCACGGAGGCGTGGGACCGGGCCCGGGCCGAGCGGCTGTGGCACCCACTGCTGACCACCTGGCTCCCCGACGGGCTGGACACCCCGGGCCTCACGCTGATCAAGGTGCACGCCGGCTCGGCCGACTACTGGGAAGCGCCGGGCGGCACGGTGGTGAACCTGCTCGGCGCCGCCCGGGCGGCGGTCGCCGGGCAGCCGCCGAAGGCGGGGGAGAAGCGCGAGGTCAGCTACTGACCGGTAGCCGTTCCGGGGGCCGGAACGGGCCGGGGCGCGGTGTCGGCGGGCACCCGCGCCGACTACAGTGCGCACTGACGGCCCGCCCCGGGCCGGCAACGGCGCCGATGGTCTGATCTGACACATATCCTGGGGCTTATTCCGGGCTTCACCTGATGCTCCAGGAGGATGAGCAGATCATGCGTATCGGCGTGCTCACCGGCGGCGGCGACTGCCCTGGTCTCAATGCGGTGATTCGGGCGGTGGTCCGCAAGGGCGTCGCCACCTACGGTCACGAGTTCGTGGGCTTCCGGGACGGCTGGAAGGGCCCGCTGGAGGGCCTGTCCAAGCCGCTGGGCATCGCGGAGGTCCGCGGCATCCTGCCGCGCGGCGGCACGATCCTCGGCTCGTCCCGGACCAACCCGTTCAAGATCGACGGCGGCGTGGAGCGGATCAAGGACAACCTCGCCGCGCAGGGCGTGGACGCGCTCATCGCGATCGGCGGCGAGGACACCCTGGGGGTCGCCACCAAGCTGCACGAGCTGGGCGTCCACGTCATCGGCGTGCCGAAGACCATCGACAACGACCTCGGCGCCACCGACTACACCTTCGGCTTCGACACCGCGGTCAACATCGCCATGGAGGCGATCGACCGGCTGCACACCACCGCGGAGAGCCATCACCGCACCCTGGTCGTCGAGGTGATGGGCCGGCACGCCGGCTGGATCGCCCTGCACGCCGGTCTCGCCGGCGGCGCCAACGTGATCCTGCTGCCGGAGCGGCAGTTCGACGTCGAGCAGGTCGCCGGCTACGTCGAGAAGCGCTTCCAGCACCAGTACGCCCCGATCGTCGTGGTGGCCGAGGGCGCCCAGCCGCTGGACGGCCAGATGGTGCTGCACAACCAGGAGCTCGACGCGTTCGGCCACGTCCGCCTCGGCGGCATCGGCCAGTGGCTCGCCGAGCAGCTGGAGGCGAAGACCGGCAAGGAGGCCCGCACCGTGGTGCTCGGCCACATCCAGCGCGGCGGCACCCCGACCGCGTTCGACCGGGTGCTCGCCACCCGGCTCGGCCTGCACGCGATCGACGCGGCGAACGAGGGCGACTGGGGCAAGATGGTCGCCATGCAGAGCACGGACATCGTCCGCGTCCCGCTGGCCGAGGCCACCCGGGAGCTGAAGACCGTGCCGCTGGAGCGGTACGCCGAGGCCGAGGTCTTCTTCGGCAGCTGACCGACGGCGGGCGGCGCGGCGGTCCCCGACGGGCCCGCCGCGCCGCACCGCCACGGAAGAGGGGTACGGCTCATGGCACCCGAGGTGCACACGGTCGCGGTGATCGGCGCGGGCAAGATCGGCGAGCTGATGCTCTCCGGGCTGCTCCGCTCCGGCTGGCCGGTCGAGCGGCTGCTCGCCACCGCCCGGCGACCCGCCCGCGCCGAGGAACTGACCGCCCGGTACGGCGTCCGGGTGGTGGACAACCTCACCGCGGTGGACGAGGCCGAGGTGCTCGCCGTCTCGGTGAAGCCGCAGGACGCGGCCGCGCTGCTGGACGAGATCGGCGCCAAGGTGCCCGCCGACAAGCTGGTCATCTCGCTCTGCGCCGGCCTGCCTACCGCCTTCTTCAACCGCCGGCTGCCCGAGGGCACCCCGGTGGTCCGGGTGATGACCAACACCCCGGCGCTCGTCGACGAGGCGATGAGCGCGATCTCGCCGGGCGCGCACGCCACCGGCACGCACCTGGCCCTGGCCGAGGAGATGTTCAAGCCGCTCGGCGCCACCCTCCGGGTGCCCGAGTCCCAGCAGGACGCGGTGACCGCCCTCTCCGGCTCCGGCCCGGCCTACTTCTACCTGCTGGTCGAGGCCATGATCGACGCCGGCATCCTGCTCGGCCTGCCCCGCCAGGTGGCGCACGACCTGATCGTGCAGACCGCCATCGGCTCGGCGGTGATGCTGCGCGACTCCGGCGAGCACCCGGTGAAGCTGCGCGAGGCGGTCACCTCGCCGGCCGGCACCACCATCAACGCCATCCGCGAGCTGGAGAACCACGGCGTCCGGGCGGCCATGCTGGCGGCCCTCGAAGCGGCCCGGGACCGGGCCCGCGAGCTGGCCGCCCAGGCCGACTGATCCCACCGCCGACCCGGCGGGTGCCCCATACTGGCGCGGTGTTCACTCTCGCCCAGGCGCGACACCTGGTGGCCACCCTGCGGCCGCGCGTCGAGGAGCTGATCCGGCTCCGCGCCGACCTCGCCGAACTCCGGATCGACCTGGCCGACCACGGGGTCAGCGCGCTCGGCGGGCTGGCCGAGGTGAAGGCCCTGGAGGCCCGGCTGCACGCCGTGGTGGAGGAGTTCCACCAGCACGGCATCGAGGTCAAGGGGATCGCCCCGGTGCTGCTCGACTTTCCCGGCGAGCGGGACGGCCGGGCAGTCCTCTGGTGCTGGCTGGAGGGGGACGCGGACGTCCGCTGGTACCACCGGGTGGAGTGCGGCTTCGCCGGCCGCCGCCCGGTCTGAGCCGTCAGCCGAGGGTGGCCAGGTGGGCCGGCGCCACGTTGCCGCCGCTGAGCACCAGGACGACCCGCTCGCCGGGCGTCACCTCGACCAATCCCGCCCGCAACGCCGCCAGGGTGACCGCGGCGGCCGGTTCGAGCAGCAGCTTCGTGGCCTCCACGAGGTCGGCCCAGGCGGGCAGGACGGCCGCCTCCGGCACCTCCACCACCGCGTCGACCAGCGCCCGGACGTGCGCCAGGGTGTGCCGCCCGGCGAACGGGGCGGCCAGGCCGTCGGCGACCGAGGCCGGGCGGACCGGCAGGTCGTGGGTCCCGGTCCGCAGCGCGTACGACATGGCGTTGGCGCCGTCCGGCTCCACCCCGACGATCCGGGTCGTCGGCGATCCCGCCCGGACGGCCGCGGCGATCCCGCTGATGAGCCCGCCGCCGCCCACCGGCACGAGCACCAGGTCCGGGCGCGGGCCGTCGGCCAGGATCTCCCGCCCGACGGTGGCCTGACCGGCGATCACGTCCGGGTCGTCGAAGGGCGCGAGCAGGTGGAAGCGGCGCTCCGCCGCGACCGCCTCGGCGGTGGCCAGCAGGTCGTGGGTGAGCACCGCCTCGGCGCCGAGCCGGCGCACCGCGGCCAGTTTGGCGGGCACGGCGTGCGGCGGCATGCAGACCACGGCGGGCAGCCCGGAGGCGCGGGCGACGTGGGCCACCGCGATCGCGTGGTTGCCGGCGGAGAAGGCCACCAGCCCGGCCGGTGGGCCGGTGCGCTCGGCGAGAGCGAGCAGCGCGTTCGTGGCGCCGCGCACCTTGAAGCTCCCGGTGTGCTGGAGGTTCTCGGCCTTGACGGCCAGCCGTAGGCCCAGTTCGGTGCCGAGGACCGGCGCGTCCAGCAGCGGGGTGCGGACCACCCGCCCGTCGAGCCGCTGCTCGGCCGCCGTGATGTCGTCGCCGGTGATCAACCCCACCCGGCGAGCCTAGTCCGACCACGCCGGAGGACGGACGGGGACGTCCGCCCTCCGGCGGCGGCGGTCAGCTGTCGGCGTAGCGGCGGGCGGCGGCGAGGGCACCCCGGAGCCGCTCCGCGTCGACCGGGACCGGACGGGTCCAGTCGCCGTCCGCGGCGTAGAGACCGGCATACGCGGTGGTGTCCCGCTGGAACCGCCAGCCTTCGGCGAGCGGGCCGACGTCGACGGTCTCGTAGCCCAGCGAGTCGAGGAACGCGGTGACGGTGGCCTTGGCGGTCGGGTCGTCGCCGGCGATCGGCAGAGCGGTGCGGTCCGCCGCGCCGGACCGCCGGGCCAGGGCGCGCAGGTGCTCGAAGTAGATGTTGTTGAGCCCCTTGACCACCCGCGACCCCGGCAGGTGCCGCTGGAGCAGCTCGCTCGTGGTGGTCGACTCGTCGTCCAGCTCGGGGAAGCGCCCGTCCCGGTCCGGGTAGTAGTTGTTGGTGTCGATGACGACCTTGCCGGCGAGCGGTCCGGCCGGCACGTCGCGGTAGGCCCGCAGCGGGATGGTGACGACCACGAGGTCGCCGGCCGCCGCCGCCTCGGCCGGGGTGGCGGCCCGGGCCCGGGGGCCCAGCTCGTCCACCAGCTCCTTGAGCGTCTCCGGTCCGCGCGAGTTGCTGAGTACCACGTCGTGACCGGCGGCCACCGCCAGCCGGGCCACCGTGCCGCCGATGTTGCCGCTGCCGATCAGTCCCACAGTTGTCATGTCCGGTGCCAACCCGGGGACGGCCGCCGGAATTCCCGACCAGGACGCTAGGTTTTCGCGGCGAAGGAAACCTTCGGTCCCGTGCGCCGCATCGACAATGGTTTGTATCCATAAGGTTCTATCGGCAACCCGCGCGAAATGTTGATCTTCCGTCGGTCTCCAATATATTGATATCTATCTCTCACCACCACTTCCCACCCCCAGGAGTGCGACGTGCGGAGATCCCGTCTTGCCACCCTCGCCCTGACCCTGGCCGCCTCGCTCGGCGTCACGCTGACGCTGGGCGCCGCCCCCGCCCAGGCGGCCCCGACCGACCGCTACGTCGCTCTCGGCGACTCGTACGCCTCCGGCGTCGGCGCCGGCAGCTACACCTCCGAGAGCGGGTCCTGCCTGCGCAGCACCAACGCCTACCCGGCGCTCTACAACACCAACATCAGGCCGGCCTCGTACCGTTCGGTCGCCTGCTCCGGCGCGACCACCACGGACGTCATCAACAACCAGCTCGCCGCGCTCTCCTCGACCACCACGCTGGTCAGCGTCACGATCGGCGGCAACGACGTCGGCTTCGCCAGCATCATGACCACCTGCGTGCTCCAGGGCGAGTCCCAGTGCGTGGCCGCCGTGCAGGCCGCCGAGGACAAGGCCCGCACCCAGCTGCCCGGCAAGCTGGCCAACGTCTACAACGGCATCCGGAGCCGGGCCCCCTCGGCCCGGGTCGTGGTGGTCGGCTACCCGGTCTTCTACCAGCTCGGCACGGTCTGCGTCGGGCTGAGCGCCACCTCGCGGGCGAAGATCAACGAGGGGATCAACCTGGTCGACGACATCACCCGGACGGCCGCCACCTCGGCCGGCTTCACGTTCGCCGACGTCCGGTCGATCTTCGTCGGCCACCAGCTCTGCAGCTACGGCGAGAAGTGGCTGCACGCGTTGAACTACCTGAACCTCACGGTTTCCTACCACCCGACGGCCGCGGGGCAGTCCGGCGGCTACTACCCGGTCTTCCGCTCCGTCGCGGGCTGACCGGCGTGGGGCCCGGGGTGCGGACACCCCGGGCCCCCTCGCCGGCGGGTCAGTAGAGCAGGTACGGACGCCGCCGCTGCTCGAAGGCCGCCAGCTCGCCGGCCCAGGCGCCGACCACGTCGGCGACCTCGGCTCCGGCGTCGATCATGGTGCGCAGGCGGGGCGAGCCGGTCAGCTTGTCCACCCAGTAGGGCCGGGCGGTGTCCCACGAGTCGACCCGCCACGCGAACGCCGGATACCTGCGCGCCTCCACCAGCATCGCCACCGCGGTGCGGATCGGGTCGTAGACGGCCCGGTCGACGACCTTGACCTCGACGCCGGCGCAGAGCTTGTTCAGCAGGGCCGGCTTCTGGCCCGCCGACGTCGGCGTGAAGTACGCCTCGCGGAACTCGACTCCCGGCAGGTTCCGGGCGTTGAGCCGGTCCCCCCAGTGGTAGTCGAAATCGCCGGCGAGTCCACCGATCAGCTCGAACGGCCGGCAGGTGCCCCGCCCCTCGGTGAGCGAGGCGACGCCCTCGAACAGGCAGGTGCCGGGGTAGACCAACGCGGTGTCCGGCGTGGGCATGTTCGGGCTGGGCATCACCCAGGGCAGGTCGGTGTCGGCGGCGAGCAGGTCACGCTTCCAGTTGCGGCACCGCACCACCTCCAGGTCCACCGAGCGTCCGGCGTCGGCGGGCAGGAACTCCGCGTTGAAGAACCGGGCCAGCTCGCCGACGGTCATGCCGTGCTGCTGGACGATCTCCTTCAGACCCACGCCGGAGGTGAAGGCGGGCGTCATCATCGGCCCGTACGCCCGCCCGCCGACCGGGTTGGGCCGGTCGAGGACCACGTACCGCCTGCCGACCCGGGCCGCCGCGACCATCGACGTGTACATCGTCCAGATGTAGGTGTAGAAGCGGGCACCCACGTCCTGGATGTCGAAGACGACCGTGTCCACGTCGGCAGACGTGAACAGGCTCTCCCACTTCGCCTGGCTGGCGCCGTACGCGTCGTAGACCGTGATGCCGGTGCGGGCGTCCGTCCCGGTGCCCTCGCTGCCGCCGGCCTGGGCGGACCCGCGGAATCCGTGTTCGGGGCCGAACGCCGCGACGACCTGCACGCGGCCCGACCCGTGCATGAGGTCGACCAGGTGCCGGTAGGCCGAGTCCACACCGGTGGGGTTGGACACCACCCCCACCCGCTGGTCGGCCAGTGCGGCGAATCCGGAATCGACCAGCACGTCCAGGCCGGTCGCCACCCGACGGATGCCGGGCACCGCCTGCCCCGCCGTGCCGGGGGCCGCCGCGGCGACCGCGCCCGCGGTGACCGCACCCGCGCCGGCCAGGAACCTTCTGCGCTCCATCAAGACCTCCTCGTCCGAGGTCATTGAAACTTAGCTACAGCTCGATGGCTGGTCAAGGAAGGTTCCCTACAAAGCGTCAGCCGACCGGCAGCACCTTCTCGACGGCGGCGCGCAGCTCGGGGGAGTCCGGGGTCACCGTGGGGGCGAACCGGGCGGCCACCGTGCCGTCCGGCGCGACGAGGAACTTCTCGAAGTTCCACCGCACGTCGCCGGTGTGCCCCTCGGCGTCCGGGGTGGACACCAACTCGGCGTAGAGCGGGTGCCGGTGCGCCCCGTTGACGTCGACCTTCTCGGTCAGCGGGAAGGTCACGCCGTAGTTCACCTGGCAGAACTCCTCGATCTCCCCGGCGGTGCCGGGCTCCTGGCCGGCGAACTGGTTGCACGGCACGCCGAGCACGGTCAGGCCGCGGTCCGCGTACTCGTCGGCGAGGGCCTGGAGGCCGGCGTACTGCGGGGTGAGGCCGCACCGGGAGGCGACGTTGACCACCAGCAGGGCGCGGCCGCGGTAGCGCCCGAGGTCGGCGGGGCCGCCGGCGAGGGCGTCGATCTGCACGTCGAAAACGGTCATGGGACGAGGCTACGGGGCCGCCGGGGCCGGCCGGCGCCGGACCCGAGGAATCGATGCATCTACATCTTGACGAAGTGATGACGCATGAGTAGCGTCTCAGCATCCAATCTGGAAAGTTTCCTAACTGTTTGGGGAGACGCCGTATGAAGAGATCGCTCCGCCGGGCCCTCTGGGCCACCGGCGCCGTGGTCGCGCTCGCGGTCGCGGCGGTGCCGATGGCGACCGCCTCCGCCGCGGGCAGCGTCACCGCCACGTTCACGAAGGTGCAGGACTGGGGGACCGGTCACGAGGGGAAGGTGACCGTCACCAACGGCACCAGCGCCAGCGTGGACTCCTGGCGCATCGAGTTCGACCTGCCCGCGGGCACCACCATCAGCAGCTTCTGGGACGCCGACGTCACCAGCAGCGGCAACCACTACGTGGCGGTCAAGAAGAGCTGGGCCGGCCCGCTCGCCGCGGGCGCCAGCTTCAGCTGGGGCTACAACGGCACCGGGGCGTACAAGGCGCCGCTGAACTGCACGGTCAACGGCGCGTCCTGCTCCGGCGGCGGCACTCCTCCGACGACGACCCCGCCGACCACGACGCCGCCGCCCACGACCACCCCGCCCACCACGACCCCGCCGACGACCACCCCGCCCACCACGCCGCCGCCCACCACGACCCCACCGAGCGGGGGCAAGAAGGTGGTCGGCTACTTCGCGGAGTGGGGCGTCTACGGCCGCAACTACCACGTGAAGAACATCCACACCAGCGGGTCGGCCGCCAAGCTCACCCACATCCTGTACGCCTTCGGCAACACCACCGGCGGCCGGTGCAGCATCGGCGACAGCTACGCCGACTACGACAAGGCCTACACCGCGGCGGACAGCGTCGACGGCGTGGCCGACACCTGGGACCAGCCGCTGCGCGGCAGCTTCAACCAGCTGCGCAAGCTGAAGAAGATGTACCCGAACCTGAAGGTGCTCTGGTCCTTCGGCGGCTGGACCTGGTCGGCCGGCTTCACCCAGGCCGCGCAGAACCCGGCCGCGTTCGCCGACTCCTGCTACGCGCTGGTCAAGGACCCGCGCTGGGCGGACGTCTTCGACGGCATCGACGTCGACTGGGAGTATCCGAACGCCTGCGGCCTCCAGTGCGACAGCAGCGGCCCGAACGCGTTCAAGAACGTGGTCAGCGCGCTGCGGAGCAAGTTCGGCGCCAACTTCCTGGTCACCTCGGCGATCACCGCCGACGGCAGCAACGGCGGCAAGATCGACGCTACCGACTACGCCGGGGCCGCGCCGTACCTCAACTGGCTCATGCCGATGACGTACGACTACTTCGGCGCCTTCAACGCCCAGGGGCCGACCGCGCCGCACTCGCCGCTCTACTCGTACACCGGCATCCCGCAGCAGGGCTTCTGGTCCGACGCGGCGATCCAGAAGCTCAAGTCCAAGGGCGTGCCCTCGGACAAGCTGCTGCTCGGCGTCGGCTTCTACGGCCGGGGCTGGACCGGCGTGACCCAGACCGCCCCCGGCGGCACCGCCACCGGCCCGGCGCCCGGCACCTACGAGCAGGGCATCGAGGACTACAAGGTGCTCAAGAACAGCTGCCCGGCGACCGGCACGGTCGGCGGCACCGCCTACGCCAAGTGCGGCAGCAACTGGTGGAGCTACGACACCCCGGCGACCATCGGCGGCAAGATGACCTACGCGAAGAACCAGGGCCTCGGTGGCGCGTTCTTCTGGGAGCTCTCCGGAGACACCAGCAACGGTGAGCTGATCGGCGCCATCAAGGGCGGTCTCGGCTGAGCCGACGGCCGACGCACCACCCACCCGGCGGGGAGGGGCCGCACCGGCCCCTCCCCGCACGGTTTTCGTTCAGGTACGGATGCTGCGGGCCCGGTGCTCCCGGGGTGAGAGCCCGTACGCGGCACGGAACGCCCGGCTGAAGTGCGCCCGATCCCGGAAGCCCCAGCGGGCGGCGACCTGGTGGACGGCGAGGTGCCGCAGCCCCGGGTCGGCCAAATCCCGGAAGCAACCGTCCAGCCGGGCCGTGCGGATCAGGGCCCCCACGCTCGTGCCGGCGTCGTCGAAGAGCCGGTGCAGTGAACGCACCGAGAGGTGGTGCGCCTCCGCCACGACGGTCGGGGTGAGCCCGGGGTCAGCCAGGTGCTCCCGGATCCACGCCTCCACCCGGGCCCGCAGGCCGGTGACCCGCACCTCCACCGGGAGTTCCCGTTCCGCCTCCAGATGTCGGGCCAGGGTGCCGGCGATCAGGTCCAGGGCGATCCGGTCGAGCCGCGGCGCGTCCGAGGCGTCGTACTGCTCGGGGTGGGCCACCAGCCGGCGCAGGAAGGCGGCCAACAGGGCGCCCATCCCGGTGTCGGCGGGGATCTTCGCGGCGAGCAACGCCGCCACCCGGCGCGGTGGCAGCGGCAACGACCGGTGCGGCACCAGCACGGTCAGCGTCTCCAGCCGGTCGGCGGCCCGGTCCGGCACCTGCCGGGAGCCGTGCGGTCGGACGGTGTCGATGAAGGCGAAACCGGACGGGCCGAGCCGGCCCGACCGCCGCTGCTGCGACACCACGCCGTGGCCGTTCAGCGGCAGGACGAGCTGGTACAGCTCGGGGTCCGAGCTGTGGATCATCCCGGGGGTACGGGCCAGCTCCAGTGACGGGTACCGCCAGGCGCCGAGCCGGACCACGCCCAGGTCGACCGCCCGGGCCGAGGCGGCGAAGTCGCCCGCGTGCGCGGTGCTGATCCGGGCGGCCGCCGACTCGCGGGCCACCACGTCCTGCCAGAAGTCGAACCGCTCGGCTGGGGGCAGCCAGCGGGTGTCGACCGATGCCACGGCGAGGATGACCGCCACCTCCTTGGGGGTACGCCATTGTCGTTCCCGGCCGGCCCGGCGTCCATTCCGCCGCGGGCCGGACGCCGGTCCGCGTGCCGCTCTGGCCGGGCGGGGCGATCCGGGCGAGGATAGCGGGGTCGTCGAGGACCGGTGGCAGCCGCCACCGGGCGACCCCGCGGGCCGGCATCCGACGGTGTCGATGTGACAGACTCGCCGCTCGGCATGTCCCGATGTCCGAGGCGATGGAAGGGGACCGATGGGCCTGACGCACCCGAGGGCGGTGGCCGGCGCGGCCCTGCTCGCGCTCCTGCCGGTCACGCTGGCCGGCTGCGGCCTCGGCGGCGGGGACGACGCCTCCGGCACCCCGGCCACCCAGTCGCAGCGGGCGCCTGCCGAGGAGGCGGCGACCAAGAGCCGGGAGCGGGTCCAGGCGTACCTGGACGCGATGGCGGCCAAGGACGTCGACGCCGGGCGCAGCCAGCTCTGCGCGCCCATGCAGACCGCTTTCGACGCCGCCGCCACCGGCCCGAACGGCGACTTCGCCGACCACTTCACCGTCCCGCAGGCGACCATCACCGACGTCCGGTCCGGCCCGCACGGCGAGGAGGTCAGCACCGCGGTCACCGTCGCCGTCGGCGCCCGCAAGGCCACCCGGCCGCTGCTGTTCACGGTCACCCGCACCGGCGCCGACTGGTGCATCGCCGGCGAGGCGCCGGGCGGCAACACCCCGGAGCCGGCGGCCACCCCCTGACCCGACACCCGCCCCGACCTGCGGCGGTTCCGGAGTGTGTCGCTGATCTCCCAACCACCGGAACCGTCCCCCTCGGCGGCGGGCCACCCCGGTGGTCGCCGTACGCTTTCCCCCATGCGCCATGAGTGGCATCAGCTGAGTCACCCCGCCGTGGGCAGCCCGGGCCTCCAGACCAGTCGTCCGACCGCCGACTCCGCCGAGGACGCGGCCCTCGGCCTGGACCGCTGGCGGGAGTTCCCGCGCGCGCAGACCCCGCCCTGGCCGGACCAGGAGCAGGTCGCCGAGGTCTGCAAGGTGCTGGACACGGTGCCGTCCGTGGTCGCCCCCTACGAGGTCGACCAGCTCCGGCAGCGGCTGGCCCTGGTCTGCGAGGGCAAGGCGTTCCTGCTCCAGGGCGGCGACTGCGCGGAGACCTTCGCCGACAACACCGAGAGCCACCTGCTGGCCAACGCCCGCACCCTGCTCCAGATGGCGATCGTGCTGACCTACGGCGCGTCGCTGCCGGTGGTCAAGGTGGCCCGGGTCGCCGGCCAGTACACCAAGCCCCGGTCGCTGCCGACCGACGCGCGCGGGCTGCCGGCCTACCGCGGCGACATGATCAACTCGCTGGAGGCCACGCCGGAGGCGCGGGTCGCCGACCCGCAGCGCATGATCCGGGCGTACGCCAACTCGGCCGCCGCCATGAACATGCTCCGGGCGTACCTGGCCGGCGGGCTAGCCGACCTGCACGCGGTGCACGACTGGAACAAGGGCTTCGTCAAGCAGTCCCCGGCCGGCGAGCGCTACGAGGCGATCGCGCGGGAGATCGACCGGGCGCTGGCCTTTATCCGCGCCTGCGGGATGACCGACGACGAGGCGCTGCGCACCGTCACCCTCTACTGCTCGCACGAGGCCCTGGCGCTGGAGTACGACCGGGCGCTCACCCGGATCTCCGGCCGCCGGGCGTACGGGCTGTCCGGGCACTTCCTCTGGATCGGTGAGCGGACCCGGCAGCTCGACGGGGCGCACATCGACTTCATCTCCCGGATCGCCAACCCGATCGGGGTGAAGCTCGGCCCGACCACCACCCCGGACGAGGCCATCGAGCTCTGCGAGAAGCTGAACCCGGACAACGTCCCCGGCCGGCTCACCCTGATCAGCCGGATGGGCAACCACCGGGTCCGGGACGCCCTGCCCCCGATCGTCGCCAAGGTCACGGCCGCCGGCGCCAAGGTCGTCTGGCAGTGCGACCCGATGCACGGCAACACCCACGAGTCCTCGAACGGCTACAAGACCCGGCACTTCGACCGGATCGTCGACGAGGTGCTCGGCTACTTCGAGGTGCACCGCGGCCTGGAGACCCACCCGGGCGGCCTGCACGTCGAGCTGACCGGCGAGGACGTCACCGAGTGCCTCGGCGGCGCCCAGGGCATCGAGGACCTCGACCTGCCCGACCGGTACGAAACCGCCTGCGACCCGCGACTGAACACCCAGCAGTCGCTGGAGCTGGCTTTCCTGGTTGCGGAGATGCTGCGTGGCTGACGCGAGGAGTGAGCTTGCGAGCCCCGCAGTCGGCAGCCGAAAGGATGACAGTGGCTGACGAACTGATCGACCTGCGGTCCGACACCGTGACCCGGCCCACCGCCGGGATGCGGGAGGCGATGGCCACCGCCGAGGTGGGCGACGACGTCTACGCGGAGGACCCGACGGTCACCGTGCTGGAGGCCGAGGTCGCCGCGCTCTTCGGGCACGAGGCGGCGCTGTTCGCCCCGACCGGCTCGATGGCCAACCAGATCGCCCTCCAGCTCGTCGTCCCGCCCGGGGACGAGCTGCTCTGCGACGCCGACGCGCACGTGGTCACGTACGAGATCGGCGCCGCGGCCGCGTACGGCGGGATCTCCTCGCGGACCTGGCCGGCGGTGGGCGCGGAGATCGACCCCGAGGTGGTGGCCGGGATGGTCCGGCCGGACGGCTACTTCGCGGTGCCGACCCGGGCCATCGCCGTCGAGCAGACCCACAACCGGGGCGGCGGCGGAGTGATCCCCCTGGCGACGCTGCGTCAGCTGCGCCGGGTCGCCGACGAGCACCGGCTCGCCCTGCACTGCGACGGCGCCCGGATCTGGCACGCGCACGTCGCCGACGGGGTGCCGCTGGCCGAGTACGGTGCGCTGTTCGACACCCTCTCGGTCTGCCTCTCCAAGGGCCTCGGCGCCCCGGTCGGCTCGCTGGTGGTCGGCAGCGCCGAGAAGATCGCCCGGGCGCGGTTCGTCCGCAAGCGGATGGGCGGCGGCATGCGGCAGGTCGGCATCCTGGCCGCCGCCGGCCGGTACGCGCTGGCCCACCACGTCGAGCGGCTCGCCGAGGACCACGCCAAGGCCGCCCGGCTGGCCGAGGCGGTCGCCCCGTACGGGGTGCTCGCGACCGTGGTGCGGACCAACATCGTCCCGCTGGATCTGACCAAGCACCCGCTCGACGCGCCCGCCCTGGCCGCCGCGGCCCGGGCGGAGGGGCTGCTGATCTCGGTGCTCGGCCCGCGCACCGCCCGCCTGGTCACCCACATGGACGCCTCCGACGGCCAGATCGACCAGGCCGCCGAGATCCTCACCCGCCTCCTCCGCGCCTGACCCGCCGCCCCTCCGCCTCGTTGATCAAGAGGCTTGCGTCGCCCGTGACGCGGATCCCGACGCAAACTTCTTGATCAACCCCGGCGCCAGGGCGTGGGTGTGGGCCTCAGGGGTGGAGGCGCTTCAGGGCTGCGATGTCGGCGGCGTGGCCGACGTGCTTCTCGGTGGGGGTCTCCACCAGGACCGGGACGCCGGCGGTGGCGGGGTGGCGCATCAGCTCGGCGAACGCCGGCTCGCCGATGGTGCCCTTGCCGATGTTCTCGTGCCGGTCGCGGGTGGAGCCGCACAGGTCCTTCGAGTCGTTCGCGTGCACCAGCTTCAGCCGGTCCGCGCCCACCGCGGCGACCAGCGCGTCCAGCGTGGCGGTCATCCCGCCCTCGGCGGCCAGGTCGTGCCCGGCCGCCCAGGCGTGGCACGTGTCGAAGCAGACGCCCATCATCGGGTGCCGGTCCACCGCGTCCAGGTAGGGGCCCAGGTGCTCGACCCGGGAGGCCAGCGACCGGCCGCCCCCGGCGCTCGGCTCGACCAGCAGCATCGGCCCGCCGCCGGCCGCGCTCTCGTCGAGCAGCGGGAGCAGGGCCCCGCGGACCTGCCGCATGGCCGCCTCCGCGTGGTCGGCGTCGACGGAGCTGCCGGCGTGGAACACCACGGCCTCCGCGCCGATGGCCCGGCCCCGGCGAAGCGCGTGCGCCAGGGTCTCCGCCGACCGCTCGACCGTGGCCGGCGTGGGTGAGCCGAGGTTGACCAGCAGCGAGGCGTGGATGAAGACCGGCAGGCCGCGCTCGCCGCAGCCGTCCCGGAACAGCACGTCCTGCTTCGGGTCGCCCGCCGGCAGCGCCCAGCCCCGCGAGTTGGAGACGTAGACCTGCACCGCCTCGGAGGCGGCCGCGTCGGCGTAGGGCAGCGCCGCCTTGGCCAGGCCGCCGGAGGTGGGGGTGTGCGAGCCGACCCGCCGCCGCGCGCTGCCGAGCCCCATGGTGCGCTCGCTCACAGGCAGGTCACCGTGACCGGGGTGCCCGGCGGCACCGGGGTGTTCTCGCCCGGGTTCTGGAACCGGGCCACCCCGTTCGGGTTGAGCTGGATGGCGACCGGGAAGCCCTGGCTCTCCAGCACCTGCTTGGCCTGCTGGCAGGGCAGGTCGACGACGCGGGGGACCGGCACCTGGGCCGGGCCCTTGCTGACGTCCAGCTTGACCTGGGCGCCCTTCTCCACGCCGGTGCCGTCGGCCGGGCTCTGGCCGAGGATCTCGTCCTTCGGCTTGTCGGAGTCCTTGTACGTCTCGACCGGCGTCAGCCCGAGCTGGGCGAGGATGTTGCGGGCCTCGCCGAGGTTCTTGCCCACCAGGTTCGGCACGCTCACCGGGGCACGGCCCTTGCTCAGGATCACCGTCACCTTCGCGCCCGGTTTGACCACCGTGCCCACCTTCGGGTCGGTGGCCAGCACCACCCCGGCCGGCAGCGCGTCGTCGTAGCGGGAGCTGCCCTTGACCGGCACCAGCTTGGCGTCGGTCAGCTCGGCCTTGGCCAGCTCGAAGTCCTTGCCCACCACGTCCGGCACCGGCAACCGCTCCGGACCGAGCGACAGGGTCAGGGTGATCGTGCCGCCCTTGACGATCCGGGCGGCGGAGGCCGGGCTCTGACCCAGCACCGTGTCCTTGGGGACCTTCTCGTCGTGGCGGGGGTCGGCGTAGCGCAGGGTGAAGCCGCCCCGGGTGGCCTGCGCCTCCGCGTCGGCCTTGGTCAGGGCCACCAGCTGCGGGGCGACCGTGTAGCGGCCCACCCCGAACCACCAGCCGCCCACCGCGGCCACCAGGCCGAGCACCACGGCCGCCGCGGCGACCGCCAGCCGGCCGCGCGGCGAGCCCATCACCCGGGTGCGCAGCCCGGCCAGCCGAGGGCCCAGGCCCTCGTCCTCGACGGCGCGGCGGCGGTGCGGGCGCTGGCCGCCGCCCTCGGGCAGCCGGGCCCAGGCGGGACGTTCGGCCGGGCGGACCGCCGCCACCACCATGGTCGGCTGCGCGATCACGGCCGTCTCGTCGCCCACCTGCCGCAGCACCGCGGTGTGCGAGTTGCCCAGCTCGTCCCGGGCGGTCTGCACCTCGGTCAGCAGCGCGCCGGCGTCGGCCGGGCGGGCGGCCGGGTCGCGCCGGGTGGCCCGGGCGACCAGCGCGTCCAGGACCGGGGGCAGCGCCGGCACCAGGGTCGACGGGGCCGGCACGTCGCGGTCGACGTGCTGCCAGGCGACCTCGACCGGACGGTCGCCGTCGTAGGGCACCCGGCCGGTGAGCATCTCGAACAACACGATGCCGGCGGAGTAGACGTCGGTGCGCGGATCCGCGTGGCCCTGGGTGACCAGCTCCGGCGCCACGTACGCCACGGTGGCCATGAGCTGGTTGCCGTTCTCCTCCTCGGCGCTGGCCTCGACCGCGCGGGCCAGCCCGAAGTCGGCCACCTTGACCACGCTGTCCACCAGGCTGGTGGTGCCGCCGGTGGGCGCCTCGGCGACCAGCACGTTCTCCGGCTTGACGTCGCGGTGCACCAGACCGGCCCGGTGGGCGGCGGCGATCGCGGCGAGCATCTGCTCGGCGATGGCCAGCGCCTCGTCCGGGTGGAGCCGGCGCCGCTCGGCGAGCACGTCGCGCAGGGTGCGGCCCCGCACGTACTCCATCACCAGGTAGGGGAGGCCGGCGTGGCTGCCCTGGTCGTAGACCGCCACCACGTTGGGGTGGGTGAGCCGGGCGATGGTCTTCGCCTCGTCGGTGAAGCGCTCGACGAAGCCGGCCATCCGGGCTCGGGCCTCCGGGGCCTGGGTCGGGTGAATGATCTTGACCGCCACGGTGCGCTCCAGGCGCTCGTCGGTGGCGGTGTACACGGTCGCCATGCCGCCACGGGCCACGCGACCGCGAATGCGGTAGCGCCCGTCGATCAGCGAGCCCAGCAACGTGTCGGCGACCTGTGTGTCCATCGGCAGGCAGTCTATGTGTCGGGAGGGTGAAGGTTGAACAGGATGCTACAGCCGGGGTGGGACCGCGGTGGACCGGCGCATACTCCCGGCGCGGTACGGGGTGCCGCCGACCGGCCCCGGCGGGCACGTGGCAGGGTGGTCGGGTGACCGATTCCGTACCCGCCGAGGCCGCCGCCACCGGTGCCGACCTGCCCGGCCCGACCGACCCGGCCGGCTGGCTGACCCTGCCGGACGTGGCCGAGCGCCTCGACCTCTCGATCAGCAAGGTGCACCAGATGATCCGCGACCGGGAGCTGCTCGCGGTGCGCCGCGACGGCGTCCGTCGGATCCCGGCCGACCTGGTGGCCAACCGCACCGTGCTCAAGCACCTGCCCGGCGTGCTCAACCTGCTCACCGACGCCGGGTACGACGACGAGGAGGCGCTGCGCTGGCTCTACCAGCCCGACCCCACCCTCCCCGGCACCACCCCGGCCGCCGCCCTCGCCGGCGACCAGGCCCGCGAGGTCAAGCGCCGCGCCCAGGCCCTGGGCTTCTGACCGCCCACCCCGAACCCCGTCGATCATGAGGTTGGCGGCACCTCCGGAGATCGACTCGCCGTCAACCTCATGATCGCCGGGGAAGGGCCCGGAGGGGGTCAGTCGGTGCGGCGGGTGGCGGCGATGGCCAGGTCGACCAGGGACTGGCGGGCCTCGGTGTCGAGGTCGACGGTGGTGAGCGCCGTGAGGGCGCCCTCGGTGAGGGTGGCGATCCGGCGTTCGGTGCGGTCCAGGGCGCCGGCGGCGGTGATCAGCTCGCGCAGCCGGGCCACCCCGGCGGCGTCCAGGTCCGGGTCGCCGACGCCGGCGAGCAGCGCCTCGCGGCCGGCGTCGTCGAGCGCGTCGAGGGCCGCCGCCACCAGGTAGGTCCGCTTGCCCTCGCGCAGGTCGTCGCCGGCCGGCTTGCCGGTGCGCTCCGGATCGCCGAACACCCCCAGCACGTCGTCGCGGAGCTGGAACGCCTCGCCCAGCGGCAGCCCGTACGCCGAGTAGGCCGCCTGCACCTCCGCCGGGGCGTCGGCCAGCGCGGCGCCGAGCAGCAGCGGCCGCTCGACGGTGTATTTCGCCGACTTGTAGCGGGCCACCTTGCCGGCCCGTTCGAGCGAGGTGTCCCCGGTGGCCTGGGTCAGCACGTCCAGGTACTGCCCGACGGTCACCTCGGTGCGCATCTCGTCGAAGACCGGGCGGGCCCGGGCCACCGTGCGCGGGTCCAGGCCGGCGGAGTGCAGCAGCTCGTCGGACCAGACCAGGCAGAGGTCGCCCAGCAGGATCGCCGCCGCGTCGCCGAACCCGTCCGGGTCGCCGCTCCAGCCGGCCGCGCGGTGCCGGGCGGCGAACCGCCGGTGCACCGCCGGCTCGCCCCGACGGGTGTCCGAGCGGTCCATCAGGTCGTCGTGGATCAAGGCGCTGGCCTGCACGAACTCCAGCGCGGCCAGGGCGGCGACCACCTGGTCGGAGTCGACCCCACCGGCGCCCCGGTAGCCCCAGTAGCCGAAGGCCGGGCGCAGCCGCTTCCCGCCGCCGAGCACGAACGCCTCGATCGCCTCGGCGACGGGCACCAGGCCGTCGTCGAGGGCGGTCAGCCAGCCGCGCTGGCCGGCGCCGCCGAGGCGCAGGACAAGGCCGGTCTGGCCGTGGCGAAGAGCGTCAAGCTGGCGCTCCAGGGCGAGTTCGTGCCGGACGCGGTGAACGTGCAG